>CAJUJZ010000029.1 GCA_910586745.1 uncultured Mucispirillum sp.
TTAAGATAATAGAAAATATTAATAAAGATTTATTTAATATTAATGAAAATAATAATATACCTGCATTTGCTTTATCTATAAATGGTACATACTACCAAATAAGCGGTTTTAAAATAGCAGGAAATGAATATATTTATTATGGTGAGTATACTGCAAACAATGCCATAAATTTATCAGTTAGTTTTATAAATAATGTTTCATTTAAAACACTTATAAAAGTATATGAAATATGTCAGAAATTAAATGCAGATATTAATAAAATAAATATATTTCAAGAAAAAAATATAAAGGGCAGAAAAAGTTTTGAAACACTTGAAAAAGCATTAAGCCTGCCTGAAAATTTAGTAGATTTTATTGATATAAAAGATATTCCGTTAAAAACTGTATCATTAATTACAAGCCAGCAGGAAAATATAATTAATTTTATTGCAGAGCATATTAAGTATAATGATTTGTCTATGCAGGCTTTTCGTAAATATATTGAAAAAGTATGCGATTTTAAAGAGATTATCCCAGAAAAATATAGAGATGATTTTATTTTTCCAGATACAAGAAGTAAAAGCCATATAGAAATAGATGAAAAATATGCAGAACTAATTAATAAGTTTAAAAATATAAAAATAAATAATTTAGACGGCTTTGAAACACCAAAATTAAATATCTATTTTGATATTAATAATATAAAAGATTATGAAAGTATGCTGAATATTTTAGAAAATAATAAGTTAAATATTGAATTATTTTATGAATTATTAGAAAAATATGGATTAAAATAGTTTGTTTCATAAAAAAGGAATGTACTAAAATATATGATATATGTAGAAAAATCAGCTCAAAATACCAGCCTTGCAAAGCTTGCTGCAAAAGAGCATAATATAGAAGTAATTGATGACGGCTTTAATATAGAAGATAAGAAAAGCAATATAGTAATATCATGCCATACAGATAATTTTGTTCATCGCTGCCCTGCTACAAATATATACAGATGCTGCAATTATCATGTGGTAGATATTATGCAGGGCTGTCCATTTGACTGTTCATACTGCATATTGCAGCTTTATCTTCCACACAAACATATAAGAGTTGCAGGAAATACTGATAATGTGCTGCATGATATAAAATCAGCTGTAAAAGAGCATAAAAGGCGTATTGGAAGCGGTGAATTAAGTGACAGTCTTGCAATGGATAAAACGATTCCACTTTCAAAAATCATAGTGCCATTTGTTAATAAGTTAGATAATATTTTGTTTGAATTTAAAACTAAATCAGATGTTATTGATAATCTGCTTAACTTAAATCCAAAAAATATAATGGTATCTTGGAGCTTAAATCCTGCTTCTATTATAGAACAGGAAGAGCCATATACTGCCACATTAGAAAGGCGGCTTAAAGCTGCAGAAACATTATCTAAATATGGTTATAAAATAGGCTTTCATTTTGACCCGTTAATAATGTCATATAATTTTGAAAAATTATATGGTGAATTAATAGATAATTTAATATCAAGAATAAATGAAGAAAGCATAGAATATATAAGCATATCCACTTTTAGATGTCCATCTGAGCTTATGAATATTATAAGGCAGCGTAAAAGTCCATCTATACTTACTAAAGGTGACTTTATAAAAGGAATAGATGGTAAAACAAGGTATTTTAAAGCAGAAAGGATAAAAATGATAAGCTTTGTTACAGAAAAACTAAAAAAACAGTGGAAAAAGCCTTTTATATATTACTGTATGGAGCACAGCAGTATTTGGGAAAAAATATTAAATTATGACCCGGGCGATAGGGAAGAATTTGAAACATATTTTCCACAGATATAAGCAGCATATATGCTTAAAAATATAAAATAGTCCTTGAAAAAAAAATTAAAATCAAGCAAAATACAGCATTATGAAATTTAATAAACTATACCTTCATGGTTTCAAATCATTTGTAGATAAAACAACTGTAGATTTTCCTGACGGCATTACAGCTATTGTAGGTCCAAATGGCAGTGGAAAAAGCAACATAATGGACGCTGTTCGCTGGGTATTTGGTGAGCAGAATGCAAAAGAACTTCGTGGTGCTGAAATGGAAGATATTGTCTTTAACGGTTCACAAAAAAGGAAGCCTGCAGGATTTGCAGAAGTAGGGCTTACTTTATCAGAGATTGATGAGGCAGTTGCTGCAAAGTATGGCACATTTTCAGAAATAACTATTACTCGTAAATTTTATAAAACTGGTGAAAGAGAATATTATATTAATAACAGGAAATGTCGCTTAAAAGATATTAAAGATATATTTATGGATACAGGTCTTGGTGCTAGAAGTATATCTATTATTGAGCAGGGAAAAGTTGATAAAATTGTAAATGCAAGCCCTGAAGAACTGCGTTTTTTTTTAGAAGAAACTGCTGGTGTTACAAAGTTTAAGGATAAAAAGAAAGAAGCAGAAAGAAGGCTGCAGCAGACAAGGGATAATCTTGACAGGGTAACAGATATTATTGAAGAAATTGTTACTCAGATGCAGTCATTATCATCTCAAGTGGAGCAGCTTAAAATATATGAAGAACTGCAGAGTAATTTTAAAAGGCTTGAACAGTCATATTTATGCACATCTTACTATATAAAGGCAGAAGACAGCAGCAAAGTAAAATCGCTTTTAATTGAAAAAAAACAGAATTTAGAAAGTATGCTTGCAAAATATGCAGAGCTTGTCCGTGTAGAAAATGTTGCAAATAATGACTATAATGCCCGCCAGGAAGAATATGAGCAGCTGCAGGAAAAAAGAGTGCAGACTGCCACAAAAAAAGCAAGTACAGAGGGCGATATTAAAGCACTTGAAACTAAAATTGCATCAAGTGATGATATAAAAGCAAACCTGCAGGCAAGCATAAAGCAGGAAACTGCAAGATATAAAGAAATGGCAGAAAGTATTGAAAACCTTACTGATGAGCTTGATACTGCCAGTGATGCATTAGAATATGTAGGGGATAGATTAGAAGAACTTTCTGATATTATTGATGATTTAATCAGCCAGAAAGAAGAAATAGAAGAAGAGTTTCAGGAAACAGATGAAGCCTATATAGAATATACAGGCACTACTACATCTAAACAAAATGAGCTTATAAGAGTGGAATTAACTTATGAGCATATAAAACAGGATATAGAAAGGCTTAAAAAAGAACAGCAGTCTCTGGATTATACATTTAATGAGGCAGCCTTGAAAAAAGATAATTTTCAACAAGAAATTGATAATCTGCAGTTTAAAATGATTCAGGATGAGGAAAACTTAAATACAGCAAAAGAAAAGACTGAAATCTTAAAAGAGCAGAAAGAAAAAGAAGAAGCAAAAAACAGAGAGTTAAAAGCAGAAATAAAAAGTTATGAAAATAATATAGCATTTTTTAATAAACAGCTTGAGGCTGCCTCATCTTTTAATGATGATACAGCAGTATTAAAGCCTTATATTGCAGGGCTTTTAATTGATTTCTTATCTGATATAGAATATGCAAAGCTTATAGATATAGGCGATGTAATAGTTTTTAATGATGAAAGCAGAGATGAACTTTTTGAAAAAATCTCTCATATTAAATCTTCTGTAAAGTTTACTTTTAAAGGCAAAATAGAAAGTATTAGAAGCTATCTTTTAAATATGCAGGTAAATGAAGTTTACCAAAATATTTATCTTGATAATAATATTTATAAAAAAGCAGGTGAAGAAGATAAAGGTTTTCAAATTATTTCATTAAAAGAAAACATTCAAGAAGCTGAGAAAAAAATAGACAAGCTTGGCTCAGATATTTATGAAACAGAAAAAATTATCAGTTATATAGATAATAATTTAGAAGCAAGTATAAATGTTTTAAATGATATGCAGGCAGTGTATAATAATTCAAGAGATTCTTTTCTTAAAAAAGAGGCAGAATATACTGGTATCTTGCAGGAATATGAAAGACTTGAAAAAAGAAAAAGCACTATTTCAAAAGAAATAGAGCTTTCAGAAAATAGTTTATCAGAAAACCATGAAAAAGTAGATAAGTTAAAAGAATATATAAATGCTGCAAGTAAAAAACAGGCAGAATTAGAAGAAAAACGCTCAGAATTAGAAGAAAAACTGGAAGTTATTAAAGATAACTTAGATGAAAAAAGAGAAGAACATACAGAAATAAAAATACAGTATGCTCATAAAGAAGAACAGACAAACTCTATTAAAAGAGAGCTTAGCAGTAAAAGAAGTATCATGGAAGAAGTAAAAAATAATATTTCTAAACTTGAAGAAAGGCTGCAGCAGCTTTTAAATATAGATGAAATAAAATGGAAGGAAGAGTTAGAGCTTTTAAAAGAAAAGCTTGATAATTTATCAAAAGATGTGCTGTCACTAGAAGATGAAGTGCAAAATGCAGCCTTATTGCTTGATGATATGCGTCAGAATATAGAAGATATTAGAAATAAGGCTGAAAACATTAATGCAGAAATAAAAACAGGTGATGAGGAAGTTCGTAAATATGAGCTTGATTTAGCTGGCATTACTTCTGTTTTAGAGGCAGGTGCAGCACAGTATATGGAAAAATATGGTATTGAAATATCTCATGATTATTTAACTTATGCAGATAGAGAAAGAGAGCCTAGAAAAATAAAAGAAGAAATGAATAGAATTGAAAGCCGTTTAGATGATTTAGGACCTATTAACTTAAATGCTTTAAATGATTATAGAGATGCAGAAGAAAGATATAAATTTTTAACAGACCAAAGAAGCGATTTAGAAGGCTCTATTGATGATATAAACTCCTTTATTAATGAAACAGATGAAGCCACAATCAGAATGTTTGAAGAAACATTTAATTCTGTAAAAGATAAATTTGTAGAAGTATTTCATATCTTATTTGGCAACGGGGAAGCTGAACTTAAGCTGACTGACCCAGATAATATGCTGATAAGTGGTGTGGAAATATATATTCAGCCACCTGGCAAAAAACTGCAGCATATGGGGCTTTTATCTGGTGGTGAAAAAGCTCTCACAGCTATGACTTTATTATTTGCATTATTCCTGCAGAAACCTACTCCATTCTGCTTTCTTGATGAGGTAGATGCTCCGCTTGATGATGCAAATGTTGAAAGATATGTGGGCATGGTAAAAGCACTGTCTGATAAGACTCAATTTATACTTATTACCCATAATCACAATACTATGAGTATAGCAGACTCTATATATGGTGTAGCTATGCAGGAATATGGGGTTTCTACAATATTATCTGTTACATTAGAGCAGGTGGGACGGGCAGGAAGGTAGTTATTATGTCTAATAATTTATATATAATCAGTGTTTTTATTTCTGGAATGCTGTTTGGTGCAATATTTGTATGGTTTATTACAAAAATAGCATCAAGACGCAGTGAAGAAAAGTTTAATGCAGCATTAGATGAGGCAGCTGCACTTTTAAAAAGCAACTTTGCAGAAATATCTCTTGATACATTATCAAAAACAACAGATATGCTTTCCGGCAGGCTTAAAAGCGAGCGTGAAATATCAGCAAAAGAAATAAGCGGTCAGAAAGAGATTATTGAAAAACGGATAGAAACATTAAACGGTGAACTTTTAAAATTAACAGGCCTTATTAATACTATGGAAAATGCAAGGAATATGCAGATGGGCGAACTAAAAAGCATTATAGATGACAGCAGAGCTAAAACAAGTGAACTTTTTCATGTAACAAATGGATTAAAAGAAACTCTTTCATCAAAACAGGGCAGAGGACAATGGGCAGAGCGTATGGCAGATGATGTATTAAGCTATGCTGGGCTTAAGGAAGGTATAAACTATATACGCCAGCAGAAAAGTGAATTTACAGGCAACAGGCCGGATTTTACATTTTTACTGCCTAACGGTACTTCTTTAAATATGGATGTAAAATTTCCTTATGAAAATTATAAAAGATATATGGAATCTCAAGAAAAAGAAAAAGCATTTTATGCAAAAGAATTTATAAAAGATGTTAAAAACCATATAAAAGCAATTTCAGGCAGAGAATATATAGATATAGAAAATGGCACTGTAAACTGTGTTATTATGTTTATTCCTAATGAAAAAATATATTCCTTTATATTTGAAACAGCTCCAGAGCTTTTAGATATGGCATCAAAAGATGGTGTTATGATATGTTCACCAGTTACAACAATATCAGTTTTAGCAGTGATTAGGCAGGCAGCAGAAAATTTTGCTGTGGAAAAACGGGCAAAAGATTTAATGCAGGCTATGGGTTCTTTCCGTAAAGAGTGGGTAAAATATTCAGACGGCTTTACAAAACTTGGTGATTTAATAGGTAAAGTTTCATCAGAATATGATTCTTTAAGAACTACAAGAAATAATAAGCTGGAATCTTCAATGAATAAATTAGAGGCTTTAAAAAATGATGAAATTGAATAATACTTCCACTTTCATTTAAAAAATATTATAAAGTAATTTTATAGAATATGAGAAAATAATTAAAGCGGTAAAAATAATAACTTTCACCGCTTTTTAATAATAATTATTTTTGATACTGTGCAAGTTCAGTTAATACACCATTGTTTCCTTTCGGGTGAACAAATGCTACAAGCATATTATGTGCACCAACTTTTGGTTCATGGTCAATAAGCGGAACTTCTGCTTTTTTAAGCTCTGCAAGGCAGGCTGCTACATCATCTACTTCAAAGCAAATATGGTGTAAGCCTTCTCTGTTTTTTTCAAGATATTTAGCAATAGGGCTTTCTGGAGAAGTTGCTTCTACAAGTTCAATAGTAGTTTCACCAACTTTAATGAAAGCAGTCTTTACTTTCTGGCTTGGAACTTCTTCAATATGGTTAACATCTGCACCCATAGCTTTGTAAAAAGGAAGAGCAGCTTCAATTGATTTCACTGCTACGCCTATGTGATTAATTTTGTTTAGTAACATAATATCCTCCATTTTTTATTTATTCTATCTGTTACAAAAATTTGTAATATAATTTCATTATATATTCTTAGGTTATTTAATAAATAATATAAACCTGCAATATAAGTTTTTCTGCTTTAAATAAATCTGTATGTAATTATACTTTTTCTAAAAAGTTTGCAATTATTTTTTTAACACCTTCTTTTTTAAAAAGAACAGTGACTTTTTCATTTTCTCCGCTTCCTTCACTGAAAAGCACTATTCCTTCCCCAAAAACTGTATGATATACTTTTGATGAGGTTTTAAAAGATGCACTATTGTCATCATTATACTCTTTCTTTTCAGAATTGGAAGTATTTTTAATATAGTCTGCATAATTTCCAGATTTGTTTGTAAAGGTATTTTTTGTTGAACCTTTATTAAATTTAAAAGACCTGCCAAACTGTAATTCGCTTAAAAAACTAGATGGTTTAGGATAAACAGGAAATCCTTTGTTTTTTCTGTATCTTGCACTTGTTAGAAAAAGTGTTTCCATTGCACGAGTAACACCCACATAACAAAGTCGTCTTTCTTCTTCAATATCATCTATATAACCATTTTCATCACTTAATGGAAATAACCCCTCTTCAAGTCCTGTTAAAAAAACAAGTTTAAATTCTAATCCTTTTGCTGCATGCATAGTCATAAGTTTTACTGTATTTTCTGCACTTTCTGTATCACTAGATGCTAAAAGTGTAGTATTTGCCAAAAAGTCGGATAATGATGAACCGCTTTTTTCATCAAAATCATCAGCTTCAGAAATAAGCATATTAATATTTTCTTCTTTACTTTTCAATATATCAAGCTCTTCATCTAAATGATGTATGTATTCTTTATATTTGATAGTATCAATTATTAATTCAATTTTATCTTTTATGCGTTCGCATTTTATAATATCATGTATAAGCTGAATATATCTGTCAACAGCTGCTCTGCTTTTTGAAAGAAATTTTAAGTCTGTTTCTAGTGTTTCAAGTATAGTAATATCATTTTCTTCTGCATAAGATATTATTTTATCATTAGTTGAGTTGCCTATCCCCCTTTTTGGTACAGATATACTTCTGAAAAATGACTGTGCATCCTTTGGGTTATCAGAAAATTTTAAATAAGCTAAAATATCTTTAATTTCTCTTCTTTGATAAAATCCAATATTTCCAATAACTTTGTAAGGTATATTTGCTTTTTTTAATGCTTTTTCAAAATTTAATGACTGAGCATTTGTTCTATAAAGAATTGCTATATCTGCAAAACTTTCTCCATTTTTATATTTTTCTAAAATAGTGTTAGCTGTAAATTCAGCTTCAGCTATTCCATCACTGAATATGAATTTTTTTACTTCTGACTGCTTTTCTGCGCTAGCTTCTAATGTTTTACCCCTGCGGTTATCATTACATTCAATTAGTCTGTTTGCAATAGATAATATACTTTTGCCACTTCTGTAATTGCCCTCTAATTTAATTTCTTTTACATTTTCAAATACTTTATCAAACTCTAATATATTGCGGACTTCTGCTCCACGCCAGCCATATATTGACTGGTCATCATCTCCAACAACGCATAAATTGCCGCTTATACCTGCAAGCATATATAAAAGCCTGAACTGCACAGCATTGGTATCCTGATATTCATCAACTAATATATATTTATAAATATCTTGATATTTTTTCAGTATGTCAGGATAGTTTGCAAAAATGCGGACACAGAGAGCTATCATATCATCAAAATCTACAAGTCTTTGTAACTCCAATTCTTTTTGATACATTTGATATATATCTTTTATTTTATATAAATTATTATTTATATTTTCATTTTTTACATAGTCTTCTGTATTTTTAAATGAACTTATATTATGTAAATATAATTTAGGTTTATATTTTTCTATATCAATATTCAGTGATTTTATAATCTGCCTGAGTATTGCAAGCCTGTCTTCCTGATCTACAATAGAAAAAGATTTTGGAAGTCCTGCATATTCTGCTTCATTACGGAGTATTCCTAAACAAATAGAGTGAAAAGTTCCCATCCATACACCATTTGCAAGTCCGCCTATTAATTCATGCAGTCTGCTTTTCATTTCTCCTGCTGCTTTATTAGTAAAAGTAACAGCTAAAATATTTCCAGCTGATACTTCTTTATTAACAATCAAATGGGCTATGCGGTAAGTAATAACTCTTGTTTTGCCAGTGCCAGCACCAGCAAGCACTAAAACGGGACCTTCCGTAGTTTTTACAGCTTCTGCCTGTCTTTCATTTAATGCTTCGTCAATATTAAGAATATTATGCCTCCTTATTTATCAGGCTCAAAATCTACAACTTTTTTATTGTATGCAATAATAATATCGCTTCTTCTTAAAAGCCCTACAAGTTTCATACCTTTTTCTTCTATTTCTACAACAGGTAAATCGCCAACTTCTTTAATACCAAAGTCTCTCATTGCCTGTTCAAGAGTTTCTTCAGGTGCAACAGTTATTATATTCTTTCTTGCACCAAAGTCTTTTGCTAAAGTAGTTTCCAAATTTTTTCCGCTGAAAACTTCATCTTTTAAGTCATTTAATGATATAACCCCAGTTAAATATCCTTCATTGTTTACAACAGGAAAATAAGCGTGTGGCTTTTTCTCAATAGATTTTTTTATATCATTAATAGATGTATTATCATTAAAAGATATAATATCTGTAAGCATAATGTCTTTTACTTTTATTGATTCAAGTATGCTTTTTTCTACACCATGATTAATGTTAAAACCATCACGGGTTAATGTCCATGTAAAAATACTGTCTTTTTCTATACGGGCAGATATCATATTAGCAATAATACATGTAATCATTACTGGCAGCACAATATGATAACTCTGAGTTATTTCAAAAAGTATTAATATCGCCGTAATAGGTGCACGAATAACTGCTGCAAGCATAGCACCCATACCAACAAGAGCATAAGTTTCAGGGTTTCCTGCAATACCTGGGAAAATATGCTGCATAAGTCCGCCAAAAAAACCACCTGCTGCTGCTCCTGTAAAAAGACTCGGAACAAGCTGACCACCTGATCCGCCAGAGCCTAATGTAAGAGATGTCGCTACAATTTTTAAAAATACAAATACTATTAATACATACCATGGTATTTTATTTTGTAGTATTTCAATAATAGTGCCATAGCCTACACCCATAATATTTACACAGAATACACCAAGTATACCCATTAAAAGCCCGCCAATAGCAGGTTTTATCCATTTTGGAAATTGCAGAAATGCAAAAGCATCACTTACTTTATAGAAAAATCTTATAAAAAAAACACTTATTAGTGCAATAAATATTCCCATAACTGCATAAAGAGGCAGTTCTGCTGCACTTTTTAAAACATATTCAGGTGACTGGATAGTTATTTCATCGCCAAAATAAGCACGGCTTATAACTGTAGCAGTGACAGCAGAAATAATAAGCGGGCTGAATGTTCTAACACCATATTTACCAAGCAGAACTTCTGCTGCAAACATAGCACCGCCCATAGGTGCATTAAATGTGGCAGCAATACCGCCTGCTGCTCCGCATGCAGTGGCACTGCTTATTCTTGTGTGAGAAAATTTGAAAAACTGACCAATAGCAGAACCAAGAGAAGCACCAATCATCACAATAGGACCTTCTCTGCCAGCAGAACCACCTGTGCCAAGAGTAATTGCAGAAGTTATTGTTTTTAATACTGCAGTAACAGGGGATAAAGTTCTATGCAGTGATATTGCTTTTATTACATCTGCTACAGAATGAACATTTGACTTAAAAACCGTGGTAATAAGCCCAACAGCTAAGCCGCCTAATGCAGGAATTAATATTAACTTCCATTTAGCAGTATCCTGCAGGTTATAAAGCATAATTTCACTTTCAACACCATATAGATTTTTCTGCAGAAAATGAATAAGTGTTCTAAATATTATATTACCAACACCAGCAGCAACCCCTATTGCAACAGCAACGGCAACTATTACTACATCTTCATATTTAGTTATAAGACTGCTGAATTTTGAGCTGAAATAACTTCTTATTTTCAAAGTTTATTTACCTTTGCTCTCTTTTTTGGCTTTATTTATTTCCATTATTTCTTTGCCTTTATTTTCCATGTTTGTCTGCGGAGTTCTTGCTATTGCTAAATCATTTGTATTAATATTTTTTGTGATAGTGCTTCCTGCAGCTATTAATACATTATCTCCAACAGTAACAGGTGCTACAAACTGAGTATCACTTCCAACAAATACATTATTGCCTATAATAGTTTTATATTTATTAAATCCGTCATAATTACATGTAATTGTGCCGCAGCCGATATTTACATTTTCACCAAGTTCTGCATCACCTAAATAAGTTAAATGGCTTGCTTTTGAGCCTTTGCCCATAACTGTCTTTTTAAGCTCAACAAAGTTACCCACTTTATTTTCACCTGCTAAATGAGAGCCAGGACGAAGATGAGCCATAGGACCAATAGAAGAGCCTGCACCTACAAAAGAATCTTCTATTAATGAATTATCTTTAATTTCAACATTTTCTTCTATTACAGCTTTATTAAGCCTGCATCCTGAACGGATAATAACATTTTTTTCTATACGAGTGCCGTTTTCAATAAATACATTTGGATAAATAATAGTATCTTTGCTGATAATAACATCTACATCAATATATACAGATGCAGGGTCTATAATAGAAACCCCATCTTTCATATAAGATTCTGCTCGCTCTTTCCAGAGTATTTTAGAAGCAAAACTTAACTGCACTCTGTCATTAACGCCAAAAAACTCCATTTCATTATCAGCTAAAAATGCTTCAGCACCGCCATAAACAATATCTGTTAAATAGTATTCATTTTGAGCATTATTGTTGTCAATATTTTTAAGGCGTTTTTTTAAATCTATAGATGAGCATAAATAAACACCAGTATTTACTTCATTTATTTTCTTTTCATTGTCATTGGCATCTTTTTCTTCCACTATTTTTAAAACAGAGCCGTTTGATGAACGGATAATTCTTCCATAACCTTTTGGATTTTTCATTTTTACGCTGATAAAAGCAATATCCTGTTTAACAGTATTTATGAACTTATTTAAAGTTTCATATTTCATTAAAGGCATATCGCTGCACAAAATTAATGTTTTGCCTTCATCTGGAATAAAATCAATGGCAGACATAACTGCATCAGCTGTGCCATTCTGTTCTTTCTGCATAGCAAATTCAACTGATGAATTTTGCAAATGTTCTTTTACTTTTTCGGCACCAGCACCAGTTACTACAACAATTTTATCTGGATTTAACTTCCTGCTTAAATCTATGGAATAATTTATCATAGGTTTGCCGGCAGCACTAAATAATACTTTTGGATTTTCAGATTTCATTCTAGTGCCTTTACCAGCTGCCAAAATAATAACAGTAAGCATATACCACCTCATAACATATCTACTGCTATATACTATATACTATATATAAAAAATATTCTAGGGAAATGATAATTTTATGTAAAGATATTTTTTTATATGCCGATAAAATTAGTAAGAAAACAGTAAAAATCAGGGCAAAAAGAAAAATTTAAAAAAATAAAATTTTTTCTAAAGTTCTGTAATCTATTTGACGATATAACTTGTGTGAGGAAGTTACTCTAATAAATAAGCCGCTTTTGACCCTCAAAGGCATCAGCAGGTTTAAGAGAAGCTGCCTTATAAAAAAGGAAGATACTGAAACAATCAGGTCGGCATGACGAACACTTCATTAATCTTTTAAATCGTATGTCGACAATCTGGTCTAAAAGACCAAGGAGAAGACATTATGAGAAAAGCGATTTATAAGATTTCTTAAAAATCCAAGAAATCATAACCGACCAAAATGCAAGGACAAACTTTAAATTAAAACGAATTACAAAAGGAATTTCGGGCAAGGAAGCCCCGCAGTAAAGCACTTACACGGAGGTATGTCATGGCTTTATCAATTTATAACAATGTGACCAGCTTAGGTGCACAGAAATATTTAAACATTGCAAATAATGCACAAACGAAATCATTACAAAGATTATCTTCAGGATTAAGAATAAATACTGCAGCAGATGATGCTTCAGGACTTGCAATATCAGAAAAATTACGCGGTCAAATCAGTGGTATGAAAAGAGCAAGTATGAATGCTCAAGATGGTATTTCTTACCTGCAAACTGCTGAAGGTGCTATGTCTTCTGTTACTTCTATGCTTCAGCGTATGCGTGAACTTGCAGTTCAGGCAGGTAATGGAACTTATACAACTAATGACAGGGAAATGTTACAGTTAGAAGTAGACCAGCTAAAAGATGAAATCAACCGTATTTCTCAAACATCAGAATTTAATACTAAAAAACTGCTTGACGGAAGCGGCACCGCTTTATGGAGCTCCACAGAAAAATATTTAGGTGCAGTAATTAAAGGTCCAGAAGTTGCAGAAGGTAACTATAAAGTAGATTCATCAGTGCAGCCGGGACAAAATAATGTATATAAATCACAAATTATGCAGGTAAAAGAAGGTGTATTAGTATCAGAAGTAACTAATGCAAACCCAGCATCAGCATCTGTTACAAGTGTAAGAGAGCCAAACAATATACCTGTTACGAATACTGCTGGTATGAGTATAACTGTTAAAGGGCAAACTGATACAATTGATGATGCATCAAATGCTGGTCATACATTATCTGCTATGCAGACTTATCATGGTGCAGCAGGCACTCAGTCTAACTGGAGAGTATCATCAGCTACATTTACAAATGATGATAATAAAATATCTGGCTACTATGAACTGGAAATTGTAGATACTACAAATGGCACAGTAAGTGCTGGTTTTACATACCGCTATCGTTATATGGACAGCAAAACTGGTAAAATGAGTGCATGGGTAGAAGCAACAGCTACAGCTAGTAATACAGCAATAGTTACTTTAAACCTTGGTGATGTTCCAGCAGGTGGTGCAAGTGCACAAATGACATTAAGATTTCCGGGTGCTGGTTCAACAATACAGCCGGGAGATAAAATAGTATCAGTTTTTGATGCAAATTCTACAGCTTTTAATGGGGCAGCAAGTGGCTCTGGCTCATTACAGATTGATAACGGACCAGTATTAACATTTTCTGCAGCAGGCAGTTTAGTTAAAGCAGATAATGGTGATGAAAAAATTGACTATAATGAAGTAAAATACCATATGGCTACAATGGACCCAAAAACAGGTGTTGTAGATTATGGCAGCTTAACAGTAGAGTTTAGAGAAGAGCAGGCAGGAGTAACTACTCCAACAGCAGGTTTACTTATTTCTGGAGTTACTACTGTAAATGTAAGAGACAACGGTCCAGCAACAAAAGACACAAAATTATCAGATTTAACTCAGTTTACAAATGCTGATGGTGTAAATATACTTGCAAATACACAAGAACTTACAATTTATAACCAAGGTAAATCTACAACAATTTACTTAGAGCAGGATGATACTATTGAAGATTTTGATAAAAAATTAACAGCTGCTTTAATGGAACTTGGTTTAGGTGCAAATGAAAGCACATCAAGTGGCAGAACAATTAATGAAAGCCTTATAAGATATGTAAGCAAAGAAGGTGTAGCAAACAGCGATTCTTATAAAGCAACAGCAGGCACAAATGAATCAGTTCCCGGAACATTTGTAATACAAACAGCAGCACTTGGAACAGACAGCGAGCTTGTATTTACTGGTGACCAAAACTTAATGAATGCTTTAGGTTTAGCACCTATTCAAGAAGGTATAAATTCAAGTATTGATGTAACAGTTACAGATGCTCACACTGGTAAATTTATAGGCAGTGATAATATTAATGATGGTAAAGCAAGAAACATTATTGATGGTATTGATATAACTATAGAACAGGATGCAGGTGTTGAGCCTGTATGGAATGACAGCACAAAAAGTTTTGAATTTAATGCAACAAATAAAGTATCAACAGCTTATCTGCACTTGGTAGATAATCGCACTGAACTCCAAATAGGTGCAAACCAAGGTCAGACTTTAAATATATCTGTTGGCCAGCTTGACACGACTGGGCTCGAAATTGATGATGTATATGTTATGGATATGGAACTCTCTCAAAGGTCTATAACAAAAATTGACAAAGCTCTTGAAATATTAAGTGCTACAAGAGCAACTGTTGGTGCTCAAATGAACCGTTTAGAGTATACTATCTCTAACTTAGAAACTGCAAGAGAAAACTTAACAGCAGCAGAATCAAGAATAAGAGATTTAGATATAGCTGAAGAAACAACTAACTTAACTAAAAACCAAATATTAGTTCAATCAGCTACATCGATGGTAGCACAGGCAAACAAAATACCTCAGCAAGCACTTGCACTGCTTCAAACAATCGGTTAATAATTAGAAAGCCTTTTCTTTTAGAAAAGGCTTTTTTACTTATATTAATCAGCTGCCATAAAGAAACCCCAGTTAATTATAACTGGGGTTATGTTATTTATGCCATAATGTAGGCATTGATTCGCATATATGCGATTTTAGTTTGTGTTTTTCCACATCATTTTAGCAAGCTCTATAATATCTTCTGATGGAAAAGCATCTACTAAATTATCAGCTTTTTCACCATCTAAGTTTTTTATAACATTTTTTAATTCTTTGTTTACTTCTTCTACACTTTCAAGTTTAAATTCGCTTGAATTTCTATTCATTTGAGCAGAAAGAAGTCTTATGTCATAAATATCACTAAAGCTTACTTTTTCAGCTTTGTTTTGCTCCACTTTTTTATCGTTTTGAGACCCGCGGTATGCGGAATCATTTAAGCTTGTATCTATTTTAGATACTTTGTTAATATTATTCATAAGCATATCCGCCCTTTTATATTACTTAACCTAAATGGTATAAGTTTGAAACCTATACCATTTATTATTTATTATGCTAATAAAGTCATTGCATAATTAGGGATTTGGTTAGCCTGTGCAAGCATTGCAGTAGCAGACTGCATTAATACCTGCTGAGCAGCTAAATCACTAGAAGCAGTAGCAATATCTAAGTCACGGATACGGCTTTCAGCTGCAATCATATTTTCCCTTGTAGTATTAAGGTTTGTGATAGTGTATTCCAGCCTGTTGATTTGAGCACCTGCTGTTGCTCTTGATTTTGATATTTGTTCAAGTGCTAAATCAAGTTTAGTAATAGATGACTGTGCATCATCAAAGGTTGCAACATTAACATCATCTATACCCATAGATTTTGTATCAAGTCTGCCAATAGATATATCTAATGTTTGACCTTCGTTTGCACCTATTGCTGCTTTTGTTGCATTATCTGTAATATGCAGAAATGTACTGTTTGTACCTGATTTTGCTTTGAATTCCATTGTATTGCTTGCTGTGTTAAATGAAATATCAGCAGCAGAAGATGGAGTAATATCAATATCAACACCTTCAATTACATTACGGAGTCTGCCATCTGTAATTGTATCTTCACCAACAAAAGCACCTGTATTAGCATTTTGAACAGTTACTGTTAATGCAGAATCAGTTGCTTTTTGAGTTTGAGTTACACCAAGAGCATTTAATATTCCTTCATCACCAACAAATGTTAAATTAGAATCTTTTCCTAATACTGCACCTTGAATTGTGAATGAGCCAGCACTTGCACCATTTGTGCCATCATTTTCAGTAAACTGAACTAAGTTATTGTTAACAGTCGCAGAAGCAGAACTATCATTTGGAGCACCCATTTTAAGCTGGTCAATAATAGCAGAATTTAATTTATTTTTTAAATCATCTATTGTATCGCTGCCTTCAAGAATAACTTTTGCCACATTACCATTGCCACCGTAGATGCTGATTTCCTGTGTATTATCAAGCACCATTCTGCCATCAGCATTAGTAAACTGTGAAAGCTGAGAAAGTTTGGTATATTTAGAAGCCACATCACCTTTGCCAAGAATATCTATAGTGGCATTACCTGTTACTATTTTGCCTTTTTCAAGTGTTATATCCATTGAGCCGTAATATACATTGCCTGCTTTATCCATTTGGGAAGTATAGACAGTATGGGTTGTTGCTGTAGCAGAGTTTGTCGCATTTGCTGTAATATGTAATGTGGAGCCTGTTGAACCAACTTTGATTGTTGCTCCACTTGTTGAGCCTGCTCTACCACCTGCAACATTTACAAGCATTTTATCGCCTGATTTCCATGCATTAGTTCCAAATGTAGCTGTACCACTGCCTGCAAAAATCCTGCTTGCTATTCCTGCAAGATTACTAAATGAGTTTGAACTTGTAACACCCATAACACCACCAGTAGAAGCTATATTTGCATCAGCCCATTCACTTAATTCACCAGTTTTTGTATTCATTACACGGAAACGGATTTTACCTGTGCCATTTGCTGACCTGTTTCCTAATGCTTCTATTTCTATAGAATATGAATTATTGCCTGTTACTGCAGCACTAGCAGAAGCAAAGCTGGTTACAGTTATGTTTGACATACCGCCTGTTCCGCCAGTAAAGGCTGCTGATGCTGTTGTTGCTGCTGAACCTTTTACTGTTACTTTTAAATCACTTCCACGAAGCATACCCTGAATATTATCAAATTTTGTTATGCTTGTGCCATTTGTATCAATATTATATGACATTTCGCCTTCGCCAAGACGCATAATATTTGATTTATATACTGCATTTCTACCTGGGTCTATATCATAAGATATTTTATAGTTGCCTTCTGCTGCTGCACCTTTAATGATAGCTTCTATATCGCCGTTAGATGCTGACCATAAGGCTGCTGCATCTCCATTTAAAAGTTTTTTAGTGTTGAACTCTGTTGATGATGATACACGGTCAATTTCTTCTTTTAACTGGTCTACTTCAAGCTGTAACATTGCTCGGTCATTTGATGTATAAGCTGGGTCGCCTGCCTGAACTGCAAGCTCCCTTATACGCTGAACCATAGATGTCATTGAGCCCATCGCTCCTTCTGCTGTCTGTAACATAGATATTGCATCTTGAGCATTTGTTGCTGCTTTATTTAAACCTGAAATCTGTGCTCTTAATTTTTCAGATACTGCAAGACCTGATGCATCATCTGCAGCAGAATTGATTCTTAAACCAGTTGATAAAGCTTTAATTGTTTTTGTTAAACTACTGTTAGCATTATTAACGCTGCTTTGAGCGCCTATTGCTGTTGAGTTATTGATAATTGAAATAGCCATATTAATATCCTCCGTGAATACAGCTTATACAAACTTTACATATTCATCCTTGATATGTAAGCTGCATTTTATTTTGTAAAAAATGCCCGCCAAAGCATATTTTTACTAATATTTTCCTTACATAGATATTGTGTAGTAATATCAGACTTAGAGTATCAATTTACTTTTCTTTTTTCTCATCTCCTTAACAAAACAAAAAAAACCGCATCAGTATTAACTAATGCGGCTCAATTGTGTTGATACATACATTTATATTTATAGATATTTAAAAATAAATGTTTCAACAGCTTTATCATATATATAAGTATGTATAATCAACTATACTTAAATATCTGTTTGTATGCATGTAAATATGAATAATATAAATACTTCATAAAACACATACTGCTTAAAGCATAGTGATTAAACATAAAAAAAACCAAGACACAGAGTATAATTCTGTCTTGGCTCATATATTTTGATACCATATTTTAATGTAATATAAGCTATTCATTCACTAATAACTTACAATGCTAAGCTGTTTAAACAAACTTAGCGAAAGAAACCCCCTGATTTCACTGGCAGGTCCTTATTCGCTCCATATATATGCAGTTTACGCACATGCTGCATATTTTAAATATATTATACACACGCATAGTATAATATATATTACATTCTATACATTTTTTTATAAATTGCAATAATTTTTTTGTTATACCACTATATTTTTTAAAATCTACCTATTTTTAAGATACTTCGCCTTTGGCTCAGTATGGCATAGAGTTCTCACACTGCAGTCATTTTGAGCCTGATTTTCTAAAGGCGAAAAATCTAAATTATCTATATTGCAAAAGTGTATGATATATTTAAAGTATATGTTTTTAGATACTTCCCTTAAAAATCAAGATCAGGATGACATAAGTTGAAGTGTATCAATGTTTTACTTAGCTTTATATATTTTTTAATGCAACAGTATTTTTATACTGTATATACTTTTAATATACTAAAATATGTCTTCCTGAGTGCGTATCAACGAGCGAAGGAACTATAAAGCATTACTATTATATATAGATACTTCTCCTTTATTGAACAGTGAGATATGGAAGCAGGTTCAGCATTAATATATTTTTTTAAAAAAAATCTAAAGTAATTTTTTTATATACCGATAAATAAAATATAAAGGGAATATATAGTTTATAAAACCTTTAAAAAATAATAAAAAAATACTAAACTTATTTAAAATATTTCCGATAAAGAAAATGTGTAAGGAAATTATAAAGAATTAAAAATTGATTTTAACATAAAGGCATCAAAAAAATTGAGCTGGTAAAGATTGTATCTTTGTCAGCTCTTTTTTTTATATATTTTAAAAGATTTAAAAATATACAATTTACATATTATTTAATATTATATTGTGTTAAAATTTAAAAGATGAATATTTATAACGGTATTAAACCAATTAAGCCGGCTTTATGTATTTTTGCATATTGTCGGCTTTTTTTGTTTTGCAGTGCTTATTTTTAATAAAGTTTTATTAATGGAGTTTTCTATAAACTTTATTAATAAGGCTTGATTTACAAGCTTTTTCCTTTTGAGCATGCTTTTGGCAGTGTGAGCAGCTGCCAGTAAGCAAATGTAATTTGTGTATATGCAGTATGATACATAAATAATTATTAATGAGAGAATTAATAGAGCTGTTTAAGTTATTTTCAGGCTGAAAAGCCACTTGCGCGGAAAATAAGCGAAAGCAGCAGGCTATATTATTTAGAGAGGTGAGAATAAATTAAAGAAATTTTAGTTTAATTTCAGGTTTAAAAGTTTTCCATAAAACTTATGTGCAAGGACTAATTATTTTTATACCACTTAATAAGTATAGAAGAAAGTTCCTGCAAATATTTTAAGGTATTGAAAAGTCAATAGAGAAGTACCTGTGATTAAATATTTCAGGATAGTAACTATATTTTAATGTGGAGAAATATTACAGCCTTATTTTTAAGGCAGCCATTATATTTGCATTAAAGACAGATAGAATTGTGTCTTTATGCAGTTTAAAAAATTTAAAATTAGGATGAAATCAAGAACATGGATGTTCTTGTAAGCTTTTCATTATAGTTGGAAGGATAATGATTAAGCATATTTCATGGAGGATAAAATTATGGCTCTTTCTATTATTAATAACTCAACAGCAATAGGCGCT
>CAJUJZ010000030.1:0-18642 GCA_910586745.1 uncultured Mucispirillum sp.
AATAATTTTACATTTTATATTTTATACTATTGAAAAGCAAGATAATATATGATAATCTAAAATATTGATAAAAAATAAGAGGTGAATTATGAGCAGGCAGATTCCGTTTGCAGATTTAAAATCACAATATAATGCTTATAAAGCAGAATTAGATAAAGCAGTTCTTGATGTTATGGGCTCATCTATGTATATCATGGGGCCTGAAGTGGAAAAATTAGAAAAAAACTTAGAAGATTATGTTGGAGTTCGCCATGCATTAAGTGTTTCTTCTGGCACAGATGCTCTTTTACTTGCTCTTATGGCTTATGACATAAAAGCAGGCGATGAAGTTATCACTACACCATTTACATTTATTGCAACAGCAGAAGTTATTGCATTAGTTGGTGCAAAACCTGTTTTTGCAGATATTGATGAAAAAACATATAATCTTGATGTGGAAAAAGTAAAACCACTTATTAATGAAAAAACAAAAGCCATTATTCCTGTATCATTATACGGGCTTCCTGCTGATATGGATAAATTTGCTGAACTTGTAAAAGGCACTAATATTAAACTTATAGAAGATGCCTGCCAAAGCTTTGGTGCTATAGATAACGGCAAATACAGCTGCAACTATAATAGTTTAGGATGCACAAGTTTCTTCCCATCTAAACCACTTGGCTGCTATGGTGATGGCGGTGCGGTATTTACTAATGATGATAAAGAAGCAGAAATAATTACAAGCCTTAGAAACCATGGTCAGATTGCAAGATATAAACATAAATATATTGGTATAAACGGCAGGCTTGATGCTATGCAGGCAGCTATCCTTAATGTTAAACTTACACATTTTAAAGAAGAAATTGCAACAAGAGTAAAAATAGGCAATGATTACACTGCAAAAATTAAAACAGCTTATCGAGGTGATGCATCAGATATCATCACTCCATATATACCTGATGGTAAAGTCAGTGTATATGCTCAGTATTCTATTAGAGTAAAAAACAGAGAAGAAGTTGCTAAAAAACTCAATGAACATGGTATTCCTACAGCGATTCACTACCCTATTCCTTTACATATGCAGGAATGTTATGCAGGCTGCGGATTTAAAGAAGGGGATTTACCAGTAAGCGAAAAAGTTTCAAAAGAAATTATGAGCCTTCCTATGAGTGCATTTTTAAAAGCTGATGATCAGGATTATATTGTAGAGGTTTTATGCAAAGCAGTTCAAGAGACAAAATAATATAATACAATTTATTTTATAAATTTGTAAAATATATGAAACAACCTAATGATATACTATCAAAGTATTTGTAATGATAGAATATGAAATAAAAAGTATATATTATCAAAGGGGGTATTATGAAATTAACTTATATTATTATTTTTTCTTTATTTGCAGTTATGCTGACAGGCTGCTCTGACTGTGAAAGTGATTATGATGAAGTTGGTGTAACTATCAATGATTTTGCATTTAGAACAGGTATTAAAAGCGAAATTTCCCAAGCATGTGTTAGCACTCATAAAAATACAAACTGTATTACAGCAGCAAACAACAATGTCAGCCAATATTATGGAATAAATTTAGGATTTGTAGTTCAGTGCAATAATGGCAAGTATAGGTTTGATTTACAAGAAACTATTCATACATATTATCCTATGGAAAAATATAAAGAAAAAGATGACCCATTTGAAAAATGCTATGATTATTATGTATATGATTTCTTTTCTAATTTTCATAAAAGTGAAACTCCGCTTGAAATAAAATCTATTCAAGTAGATGAAATAAATGATAACATTTGGTATATAT
This sequence comes from uncultured Mucispirillum sp., assembly GCA_910586745.1. GTDB lineage: Bacteria > Chrysiogenota > Deferribacteres > Deferribacterales > Mucispirillaceae > Mucispirillum. The sequence goes on from CAJUJZ010000030.1 coordinate 1,790, forward strand.
CAATTGGCGGAACATGCTATCAATGGGATGTTACAAATTCAAACTTTGCAGTAACAAAATAGATAACTAATAAGGCGGTAAATTTCACCGCCTTATAATTTTTTAAAATACTTTTTCACAATATACTAATCAAAAAATAATCAGAGACATTTTATATAAAATAAATTAAATAATAATAGATTCTTCGCTTCCCTCAAAATAGACAGTAAAATTTTAAATATTTTATACAGATTAAAAATGATGTCTCAATGAGAAGATTTCTAGTACATACCCATTTTTTTAATGTACTATTGCTCACTTATTTGATATAGAACAATAAATCATCATTTTTAAACTATTAATGTTTTCAATTTAAAGTGTAAGTTATTAAATATATATTTCTTATACATACTTATTAAACTATCACAACCCTCACATATCTCAAAAACAATCTTTTCATTATTTTATTTCTTATACTCCAATTCTCTATCACTCAAAACTTTCAGCCCGCAAATCGTTCCAAAAAAACAGCTCATAAGAAATAAATTGCAAAGATAATAAAATAACAAGGGAACTCTTTCTAAAAACAGTATATAAACTATTAATATTTTAAATTTAATGATTAATATAAAAAATGGTGGGGGTGGAAAATAACCAAGAATATTAAAACAATCAAAGAAACTTAATAGCAGATAATTTTTATATGTATAACTGTTTAAAATATTAATAGACTAATAAAGTATGTATCCTTTATATTCTTTGATTTATTCAAAATAGATATAACGGACTTACCAAAAATCTTAGACAAAAGTTATTTTGAGCCTGATTTAACAGGTGAAAAATCTAAATTATATATATTACAGCAGTGCATTATAATATTTAAATTATCTCATTTTTATATACTTCGCTATGTTTAAAGTTCAGTATTATATTATTTATTTTAAACTCTCTTGCTGTCTTTATTATATGAATTAGTCTAATTTTTTGGATAAGTCCATAATAAATAATATATTTACTATTTAATTTTTTGATTATTATAAGCTGATTTAATATATAAAAAATGATTAGATAGAAATGAGGGGGTGAGCAGTACATGCGCGTATACACTCACACCCCAGCATTTCATATGCGAATCAAAGCCCGACTATGAGTTGTTTCTCTTTTGCGGAAAATGCTTTGAAATCCATTAGGACCAGCCGGAGCGAATGGCTTATCCTAATGAAAAATTTTAATCAACTATCTATCTTAACGCTTCATGTTAAGTAACTCTTGAATCATCTCATCGGAGGTAGAGATAACTTTAGAGTTTGATTGATATGCTCTTTGAGTTGTTATCATATTTACAAGTTCTGTTGATAAATCAACATTTGAATTTTCAAGCATAGATGCTGCGATTTCACCTCTGCCACCTGTGATAGGCTCGCCTATTGTTGCCTGACCAGATGCACCTGTTGCCTGAAACATAGTATCACCCACTTTTTCCAAACCTCTTTCGTTTACGAAAGTTGCCAGAGCAATTTGACCTAATACTCGTGTCTGACCATTTGTATATGTTCCGATAATCTCACCTGCAGGGTTAAACATTCTTTCTTTAAGGTCGCCAACAGTATAACCATCTGTTGATGCTCTTGTAATGCCGCCACCATTTGCAGCTATTGATAATCCATCGTTTTCACCTGCTGTTCCTAAGTTTAAGGCTATTGGGTCAATAATATTTGTCCCATTTGCAGCAGAGAACCTAAGTGTAGGGTTGGATATTACTTTTGATGGAGTAGTAAATCTGTCATACATATGGCTTAAAGTTCCATCAGCATTAAACCTTATAATAAGTTCATTTTGGCTTGCTCCATTAATTGCAACATCATTTAATGGGTCGTCTGTCTCTATTTCCATTCTCCATTCATTTAATTCTTCATTCCATAAGCTGTATGTAAAATTAATATTATGCTTATTGCCCTGTTCATCATATATTTCCATAGTTCTATAAGCTATACCGCCAGTTGCTGCAGTTGCTGTGCCCTGCATAGTGTTATTAAAAATCATATTAGATGTTTCAGAACCGCCTGTTGCAGTAATAGTTAAATAATCAAGATTATTTCTTTTACCTTTTTCTCCAACTACTTTGATAACCCCATTTTCTATTGTAACATTATCAAAAGTATTATGGCCGCCATTTAAATCTACAAATTTTTCAATAGCAAGCATATAATCTGCAAGTGAACTTGTAGCACCTATTGAAAAGTAGCCATTATTAGTAATTTGCTCATTATTGATACTTCCTTTAATTTCCAGTGTAGATTGGTTTTCTACAAAGTTCATATAGTTACCATTTTCATCAAAAAGGTTCATCATCAATGTTGTTTCATCAGCAGTTGTTAAAAACTGTTTAGAAGTAAATGATTTACCTATACCCAATGTGCCAGTAACATTTCCTTCAAACATATTTTCATTAAAGATTTCACCTTTATTTGCTTTTGTAATATCAAGACCTGTAATATTATCTACAATATTTGATTCACCATCTATAGTATAACCTTGGTCTGAAATAGTCTGCCCTACTAAACCATTTGATAACATTTCCTGTAAAAATGGAGTTTTAGCAGTAGTTTCTATTCTTGTAAAAGCTATAGTTTGACCACCTGCAGCGGTTACTGTAAACTCATTAGTTGCTTGATTATATGCAACTGTTGCACCTGTAAAATTACCACCTGCAGCATTAATTGCAGTTTGTAATGCTGTTGCTAGTGTTGCAGAACTTGAAAACGATGCAGTTGCAGGAGGAGTAACAGCAGTTCCACCTGTATTGTATTCTAAAATAATAGGGTTTGTCATACCTTGAATTCTGAATATAAGATTTTCTTTATTCTGCATGTGAAGTTTATCTGTAGACATATCAACAAGTGTATTGTCATCTGTATCTTCAAAATTATAAACTATTCTGCCTTTACCAGCTATTGCATCAATATCAACAGTAGACACTGCATCATTTAACTGTTTAGGTGTAACAACATTATTTGCACCATAAGTATTTAATGAGTTATCAAAAATCATTTTTAAATAAGTATTAGGCTGAGCAGTGCTGCCTATCGCCTGATGCAGAGTGCTTTCCCCAAATGATATTGAATGGCTTGCACCTGTTACTGAAAAGCTTAATCTGTTGCCATCAAGTCCAAAAGATACTTTTGTAGTAAGATTAGGAACACCAGAATTTTGCAATGCATTATTAACTTCATCTGTTATTAATCTGCCTAATTCCTGAATAGTATGGAATTGGTTTCTAATAGTAGGATTTACAGTTTCAGTATATGTAAAAGGCCCTATTTGTAAAGTTGCTATTGCAGAATTTGTTACAGGGTCATAAACTGTAATATCATTAAATGATATTCCTTCACCTTCTTCTAATCCAAAATCATTTTCCAAAAATTCAGCACTGAAACCACCCGGCACAACTCCACCATTGATAGAATTTGTAATTCTATCTGTTAACTGTTCAACAGAAGTAAAATCTTCTTTATATATTACTTCTTTTTGATAAGTTAATTCAGAAGAATATTCTGTTTTACCTGCATTATATGTAGTCGCAAGTGGAGAAAGAAGTGCAGCCAATTTAGATGAACCGCTGATGCCATTAATTTCAAACTGATGACCATAGTTTGCCTCAATAGCAAATTTACCATCTTTAAAAGTCATTGTTGCAATTGGAGTTCCTGCTGTGTTAGTAGCTGTATCAACATGTTCTTTTGTTGCTTGAGCAAAAATATTGTTTACTTCCTGCAGAAAATCCTCAATTGTAGTATATTTACCATCATTTAAAGAGCCGCCACCAAGAGAATTATAGTTTAAAGAATAAGATGAACCATTAATTCTAAAAGTAACATTACCATTAAGCTCACTAACTCCTAACGATGTGCCATTTTTATCAGATAACTGGCTCATTGGAGTATAAAGAGACGGATTTGCAGAAATTCTTACTTTTTCCCCATCTGCTAAATCCATAGCAGCACCACCAGAACTAAGCATTGTATTAATATCCTGTTTAGCAGAAGCTTGAGTTAAAAGTTTGCCATAAGTTACTGTTGAAGCTGTTGCAATAGTATTTAATGCACCTGACATATTAATTTCTGTTGATGCTTTTGGTTTCATCACCTGATAATTTGTTCCTAAAACAATATCACCCACACCCACCTGCTTGTTTAATTCACCAGTATCTGGGTTAGACATCCACCCTTGAACCCTGTAACCTGATGGGGTTGTTAATGTATTAGTATTATCAAAGTTAAAGTCACCAGCTCTTGTATAAAAGTTTTCATTTACACCTTCACCACGGACTACAAAAAAACCAGCTCCCTGAATTGCTAAATCTGTTGTGCTGTTAGTAGATTTTAACACACCAGAAGTAAATATATTATCTACTGCTGCTAAATAAACACCATTACCAACTTGACGAGGGTTAATACCACCTCTTGAATCAGTTGGAGTTTTACCTCCAATTAATGTTTGGCTCATCAAGTCCTGAAATACAGCACGACCCATTTTGAAACCTATTGTATTTACATTTGCAATGTTGTTACCTAAAACATCCATAGCTTTTTGATTTCCATCCAATCCACTTACTGCATTATACATTGACCTTAACATAAAAGCACCTCCGAATGCCTGACAGATAAATTTGACGCTCCATTCAAACTTATCTGTATACTTAACTTTATTATTTATTTTTTTAATTAATTTGTTTTCTTATCTTTATCACTGCCAGCAGAGTCGCCATTTGATGAATCATTATTATTTTCACCAGAAGAACCTGGCTCCCTAACAGAGTAAACATATTCACTAGATACAACACCCTCACCAATATCAAAGTAAAGCACTCCATTTGACATTTTAACACCTTTAACAACACCTGTGCCGTATTCCTGAACAGCCACTTTTTCACCAGCTGAATTAAAAGCTTCCACTTCAAAGTAATAAGTGCCGTCTGGAACTTCAACACCACCAACACCTGTGCCGTCCCAGTGGATAGTATTCTGTCCTGATGTTAAGTTTTTATCTGGTTTCACAATAGCAACACATGCACCCTCTTCATTATAAATATTGATTTGAGTTTTTTCTGATAATGCGTCACCCTCAAGATAGAAAGAAATATTTTTCAAGCTGTCGCCACCAACTGTTACAGTATTAGTTTGATATTCAATTTCTTTACCAATAAAACCAGCACCAGCTGTTAGTGAACTATTGTTATAAGCCTGCATACTTAACAACTCAAGCATTTTTTCTAAACTTGAATTCATACTTGTCATCTCATTTAATTGAGAAAATGCTGTTGTTTGACTCATAAATTCAGCTTGGTCAGTTGGGTTTAAAGGGTCCTGATTCTGCAACTGAGTAACAAGCAGTTTTAAAAAATCCTGTTGGTCAAGCTCAGATTTACCTACACCCTTATCTGTTTTATTCTTCTGCTGATTAATTGTTGTTGGCTCCATTTGCCCGAATAAATGTGGTTGCATTTTTTTCCTCTTATCTTAGGCATATATGCCTGTTGGTTTATTATTAGCAACTTCTGTGCCAACTTCTAAATTATCTTCCTGATTTCTAAAATTTTTGCCTTTCTGGTTTTGTTTAGAAGTTTTCCTGCCCTGCTCATCATTATTTTGCTGCTTACTCATAGCATCATTAAATGCAAACTCCATATTATCAACTACAATACCTTTTTCTGATAACTGGTTTTTTAACAAATCACTTTGAGCCATTATTAATTTATGGCTGCTCTCATTATCTGATAAAAATTTTGCAGTAATCTTACCGCCGCTTTCACTTAACTGTATCTGCATTCTGCCTAAATTTTCAGGTGTTAATACAACAGTTAATTTTGACTGACCTTTACTAACTGATGACTGCATTGTGCGGACAAGCCTTTCAATATCTCGTGGCTCTTTCATATTATATGGAGCTTGAGTTTCTTTGCTTTTGGCTGTATCATATTTTGCCTGCACTTCTGCAGATGATTTAAGAAAATAATTGAAATTATTTCCCTTATCATTTTGAGATGCAGAAAAATTTTCCTCTGCATTATTTTGAGTCATCATCATTTCTTTCTGATTTAAATTATTCTGTAAATTTTTACCTGTTTCTGCAAAAGTAACAATATTCGCTTTTATTTCAGCTTTTGCATTACTATCACCTCTTAAACTCTCAGTAACTTCCACATTAGCTGTTTTAAATTCTTTCTGAACATCTTTTACTGAAATAGAATCTGATTGTTTAGTTGTATCTTTTATACTTTCTTTAGCTGTATCTTTTATACTTTCTTTAACTGTATCTTCTATACTTTCTTTAACTGTGTCTTTTATACTTTCTTTAACTGTATTTTGAGATAATTTTTCATCAGACTGTTTATTGTTAATATTTTCTTCTATTACCATATCTGCTGTTTCTGTAAAGTTTTGCATATTATTATTAGATTCTGCCATATCTTCACTACTACTTTCTACTAATGTTTCTGCATTTAGTAAAGACTGTTTACTTTCTGTATCTGCTTCTAATAACTGTGCTGCTTCATCAGAAGATTCGCTATTCATTAATACAATTTCTTCTGCAGTAACAGTGTTTTCTGATACCTGTTCAGATGAAATATTAGATTGATATAAAATATTTTCTGCTGCTGCTTTTACTATTGAAATAATATCTTTTGCTATATCTAATTTATCATTACTTGATGGTAAATCAGCTTCTTGTAAAGCCTCATTAATTAAAGTAGAAAGGTTATTAATAATTTCTGTATTACTTGGTTTATCATTTGTTAAAGAAGTCATTATTTCTTTATTTTCTGTTTCAACTGCATCTACATCACTTTTTTTTGGCAGATTTGTAAACTCTAAAATTTTTTCCTGCAATGCAGTGTATGATTTTTCTAATGAACTGCTGTCCATTTCTGTGCCTAATATTTTTTCAGAAATTTCTTCAAGAGAAATATTTTCCGCATTAATATCTGCTATATTCATATCTTCATATAATGCACCAATATATTCTTCAAACTGTCCTAAATCAGACTGGTTCATATTTTCAAATGATAAAATAATATTATGCAGCTGCATTTTTAAATCATCTGCAATATTAAGCTCTGATACTGCTGCATCAATATTCTGTAATATTGTATCAGCATCTATATTAATATTTTCAATTACTGCTTTTTCATCATTTGCTGCTTCAATACTTGTATTATTTTTTGCAGCTGTTTGAAGTAATGCTAAAATATCTTTAATAGATATTGTGTCTGCCTGACTGCTTTCTGACTGTGTAGTTTGGTTTGATTGAATTTCCTGATTAGATATTACATCTTTATTACTGCCTGTTTCAGCCTGATTATTTTGTATAGTTTTCACATCTTTTTTCTCAAATACATTCTGTTCTTTAATTGTATTTGAATTTTTCATATTTCTGCCTGCATGGCTGTCATCTCTATATACTTTTCTATCTACTGTTTCATAATTTTCTTTATCTTTACTATATCCTTTATCATCATCCCTATTATAATCATTATTATCTTTACTGTATTTATTTTCTGATACTATCTCTCTGTATTTTTTAGTATCAGAGTAAGATGAATAAGAATTATTTTCCTGATATGATAAGCAGCTTTTTTCTTTTCTGCTGTATGGACTAAAAGAATTATTATAAGAATTATCTTTTACTGAATTAAAAATAGACTGAAAAGATTTATCAGATATATCATCAGTTTTTGAAAAAGCAGGTAATAATGACTGAGCAGTATTTGCTTTATTTACAGTGTTGAAATTTATCATAATCAAACCTCCACACTGTAATGCAAGCAAATATCAAGCCAAAATTTGAAAAATTAAAAATATAGGTAAAATTTACAAGAAAAATTTACTCAACTATTTCTAAACCATAGCTGGCAAGAAGATTTAATGCTTTTGGGCTGTTGCCTAATAATTTGATTTTTTTAAGTCCTAACATTCTTAGACACATAGCCCCAAATCCAAAACCTTCTGCATTTGTTTCATTAGGGTTATGAGGGCTTAACATTCCCTCTGGTGAGCTTAGGAAACCTGTTTTTGATGTATCTTTATAAATATAAAGCACAACACCTCTGCCTTTTTCTTCTATTGTATGAAGTGCATTATGCAGTTTCGTGCCACAGCCGCATACAGATGAGGCAAATATATCACCAGTTAAACATTGAGAATGAACACGCACTAATACAGGCTCATCTCCAGAAATATTGCCTTTAATAATAGCAACAGCTTCCTTCTCATCACTTGTATTTAAGAAACCTTTTATACTGAAACTGCCATAAGCTGAAGGCATAAGTGCTGTTTCTATTTCCTGAACAATAGGTTCATGCTCAAGCCTGTATTTAATTAAATCTGCAACAGTAACTATTTTAAGATTATGTTCTTTTGCAAACTCTACAAGTCTAGGCATTCTTGCCATAGAGCCGTCATCATCCATAATTTCACAAATTACACCACTTGGATAAAGTCCTGCCATTCTTGCTAAGTCATAAGAACCTTCTGTCTGACCAGCTCGCACAAGAACACCGCCTTTTTTTGCTCTTAATGGAAACATATGACCTGGTGTTACAATATCTCTGAATGCAGCATTAGGGTTTATTAATTTTTTAATAGTAACTGCTCTGTCATGTGCAGATATACCTGTTGTTACACCTTCCCTTGCTTCAACAGAAACTGTAAAAGCTGTGCCAAATGTACATGTGTTTTCCTCCACCATAGGATAAAGCTGCAGTTCATCACATCTTTCTGCAGGCAGACTTACACATATTAAGCCTTTGCCATATTTTGCCATAAAGTTAATATGTTCAGCTGTCACAAATTCTGAAGCAATAACTAAATCACCTTCATTTTCTCTTGTCTCATCATCAGTAAGTATAAGCATACCACCGTTTTTTATAATCTTAACAGCAGTTTCTGCTGAAACTCTAACATCTTCCATTAAGTAATACTCCAAAACTAATCTAAATTATTAATTTTAGTCCATACCATTATTCTTTCATTCGTATTTAACTGGCTGCTTAATGCTTTTTTAACTATTTCACTAAGTTTTGCAAAGTTTATTGGTTTAGAAATAAACCATTCATACCACTCACTAAAACTCTTTCTTCTGTTTCCTTAAAAGCATCAGCAGTAACAGCAATAATAGGGACTGTTAACGCATCCATTTTATCTGAACGCCTTATTTTTTCAGTAGCTTCATAACCATTCATATTAGGCATATGAATATCCATAAATATTATGTTATAGTAGCCTACTGGTGAATATATATATTTTTCAATAGCTTCTTCACCGCTGGCAGCTTCATCCATTTTTATACAAGTTTTTTCTAAAAATGTACATAAGACTTTTCTGTTTAATAATGCATCATCAACAATTAAAGCTCTGTATTGAGAAAGTGAGCCTTCTTCTAACAAAGCAGATAAGCGGTCATCTACTTTTTCAAGTACTCCATAATCAAAAGTTATATCAAACCAAAAACGACTGCCCCGTCCAAGTTCACTTTCTATATTAATTTTACCGCCCATTAATTCAACTATACTTTTAGAAATGCTTAAACCTAACCCTGTTCCGCCAAAACTTCTTGTAATGCCTGCATCTGCCTGTTCAAAAGGTTTAAATATTTTTCCAAGTTTTTCCTTGCTCATTCCTATACCTTCATCCATTACCATAAAGCGAATAGAAATATTTTCATCTGTTCTATTAAGAACTTTTACTGATAATGTAACATTTTTATTTTTTTCAGTAAACTTCATAGCATTAGACAGTAGGTTTAATAATACCTGATTAAGCCTTAATTTATCACCATTAACAACTATATGTTCAATACCTTCTGTATCTACAACCAGCTCTAATTCCTGCTCACGAGCTTTTGCTGATATTAAAAGCTGTATATGGGTAATATCTTCTTCTATAGAAAATAGCGAATTTGATAATTCTAATTTACCAGCATCAATTTTTGACATATCTAATATATCATTTAAAAGGCTTAACAAGTGAGTAGATGCCACATTAATATCTGCAAAAGTATCTCTTTCCTTCTTATCATCAAAATTAGAATGCATGCCAAGCTGTGCCATACCAATAATAACATTTAATGGTGTTCTTATTTCATGACTCATCATTGCTAGAAAATCGCCTTTTGCAGCAGCAAGAGATGCTTTTTCCTGCACAAGCTGTTGTTCTGATAACAGAAGATTACGCAGACGGCTTACCATAGAATTAATACTTTCTGAAAGAATAGAAAATTCTTCACATGTATTTAATTCTACTTTAGTATTAAGGTTATCTTTTGTAATAGAATTAAGACAGCTTATAATATAGCCTATTCCGCTTATAATATGCTGATTTACAACCTGCAGCATAAATAACTGCATAAAAATTACCATTAATGTAATAGATGCAATAATAATAAATACATACATATATACACTGAAATAAATATCGTTTTTAAATGCTATAGCAATAAACGAATAATCGCTGCTTTCCCTAAGCAAAGCAAAAGCGTCCTGCCCTTCAATCTTTACTTTTGATATTTCCATTGAAGAACGAAGTGTATCTACATCTACACCTAAATCTTTAATATCTATTCCTAAAAATTTATTATTCTTATAGCTTATAATTGTATGGCTTTCTTTATCTATTACTATAATAAAGCCGTTTTTATAAATAGAATATATTGATGATAGATTATCCATAATGGATGCTTTAATAATGCCTTTAATATTAGTAGTTTTTCTACCTATCATTATTATACCTGGTTTATCAAGCCTTGAAACACCAGTATACTGTATAAATTCTTTATACCTGTCACAAAAAGCAGGCTCTATATATTTCTGGAAATTATTTTGATATATACCTGAAATAAAATCATTAATATGGACACAGCTTGACTGTATATTTTTTTCAGAAGATGACATTGCCACCAGCTGCATATTAATATCAGTGACTAAAATTTCATCTAATTTTAATGTTCTGCGAAGTTCATCAAGTTTCATATGGTTTGTTAAATAAGAGTTATCTGCTTTTATTAATAGAGCAATATTGGATGCTGTTGCTAATACTGATGATTTGTATTCATTAAGCATCATATTATGCTGAGATTTGTCATATTCAATAATATTTATACTGCTCTGAAGATAACTTTCAAGTGTGCGTTCAACAGTTGCCATAGTTGAGCGTGAAAGAGATATCCAAACTAATGTAATAACACTAATACCAATAATCAAAGCATACTTAATAACTTCACTGACAAATATTTTTTTCATAAGTTTAATCTATCATAGATTTATGAAATTGTTAACAAAAAATTTTACATTTGAAAAAGACTAAATAATTTTAATGCACTAATCTCAAAGTATCTGAAATAGCAGCACTTTTTATCATTACAAAAAGTATACTGTTTTCTATAACAGCAAGCTCATTATATGCACCTTTTGATATTCTTGCCCAAATGTCATCGCCTATATCTAATAAAATATCATAAAAATTATTAGGCTGCTGCACTATTTCCTTCACTTTTCCCTTATAGATATTGCGTATACTAATACCTTCTGGTTTTTTAATACTTAAAACTACATCATGAATATTTACTGAAAATCTTATTTTTCTCCCTTTTTCTACTTTTTCACATGATGATTCCACATAACCGCCGCCAAATTTAACTAATGCAGTGCTGCTTTCTTCATCATATTTTTCTATCTCCCCTTCAAAAATAGTATTATAACTTGCATAACTGCTCATTTTTACAGCTGCTTTATTTAATACATCTACTGTACTGCCAAAATATTTTGATACACCATGCTCCATATATAATACCATATCAGCAAGTTGAAGTATTTCATCTACAGAATGAGAAACATATAATATAGGAAGTTTATAATACTTTTGAATAAGATTTATATATAAAATTAATTCAGAGCGTCTTCCTTCATCGAGAGAAGCAAGAGGCTCATCCATTAAAAGTATTTCAGGGTTTGAAAGCAGTGCCCTGCCTATAGCTATACGCTGTTTTTCTCCACCTGATAAATTCTGGGGATATCTGTCTAAAAGATGAGAAATACCAAGCAAAGAACATATATCATCTAAACTGCAGTTTAAAGAAGCATCACTTTTTCTCTTTTCACCATAAAGCAGGTTTTTTTTAACTTTCATATTTGGAAAAAGTCTTGATTCTTGAAAAACATAGCCTGTAAATCTTTTATTTGCAGGTATATTTATTTTTTTTGATGAATTATAAAACTCTCTGCCATTATATGAAATAATTCCTTTATCTGGTGTAATTAAGCCTGCAATCATGTTAATAATACTGGTTTTGCCAGCTCCAGAAAAGCCGCATATTGCTGTAATGCATGAATAATCCATCTTAAAACTGCATTTTATTAATATATTTCCAAGCTGTTTTTCTACATCTATCTCAAACATTATATCCTGCCTGAATGTTTATATTTTTTTGACCTGCGTGCAAAATATTCAGAAACTATCAATGAGCCAAAGGCTATAATTAATGAAATAACTGCAAGCCGTGCTGCATAAAATTCACTGTCAGGCACCTGCAGAACAGCAGAAAGAGCAAGTGGCAGTGTTTGTGTTGCTCCTTGAGTATTTCCTACAAATGTTACTGTCGCACCAAACTCTCCAAGGCTTCTTGCAAAAGCCAGCACTATACCTGATATAATACCAGGTAGTGCAAGTGGCAGTGTAATTGTAAAAAATATTCTCATCTGGCTGGCACCTAATGTTTTAGCTGCCTGTTCTAACCCTAAATCAATAGATTCAATAGAAAGCCTTATGGCTCTTACCATTAGTGGAAATGCTACAACAGCACTTGCAAGAGCTGCACCTTTCCAGTTAAAAGCAAAAGAAATTCCAAAAGTATCATAAAGCCATGGACCAAAAATACCATTTCTTCTGCCAAAAAATATTAAAAGAAGATAACCTGTTACAACAGGCGGAACAACAAGGGGCAGATGCAAAAACCCATCAAGTATTGATTTACCTGTAAAATCATAACGAGCTAACAGCCAGCCAAAAAAAACACCAAAAGGCAGGCTTGCCATAACTGACCAAAATCCAACAACCATACTTAATTTTACTGCAGATAATTCTGCATCACTTAATGTAAAAATTTCTAACATTCTGCCCTTTAATTATATATTAATAAACTTTAAATCCATATTTTTCATATATTTTTTTGGCTTCATCACTTATTAAAAAGTTATAAAGTTTTTTAACTTCATAATTACTGTCATCTTGTATTACAGCAACAGGATAACTTATATCATCATGAGTATTGCTTGGAAATTCTGCCACAACTGTAACATTTTTATCTGCAACAGCATCTGTTCCAAAAACAACACCTAATAAAGCTTCACCACGGGAAACAAAAGCAAGTGCATCTCTAACATTTGCTGCTGTTATAATATTTTTCTGCAGACTATCCCAGTATCCTAATTTTGTAAAGGATTGTTTTGCATACTGACCTGCCGGCACACTTTCTGGAGCACCTATAACTAATTTTTCATTTTTTAAAATAGATGCAAAATCTACTTTTTTAGTAAAATCAACTTTTATATTGTTTTTTTTGTTAGTAATTAAAACAAGTTTATTGCCAACGAGATTTTGACGAGTGCCTTTTTCTAATGCACCTTCTTTTTCAAGCTTATCCATCCATTCCTGATTTGCTGATATGAAAATACCTGCTGGAGCACCAGACTGTATCTGCTTAACTAACGCACCAGAAGAAGCATAACTTCCAGAAGCATTACCGCCTTTTTTATTATAAACGGCTAAAACTTCATCTATCATATTAGTAGTAGATGCTGCTGCAAAAACAACAACTTTATCCGCTGCAAAAGAAACTGCAGGAATAAGTGTAAATAATGAAATAAAAATAATTAATAACCTTCTCATAATTACCCCCATTCGTAATATTTTTTTATATATATAACTTTTCAGTTTTAAAATCAATATAAAATATTGAATATAATTAATTTTATTATTTTAATTATTTTTTTTATTGACACATTATATATTTTATTATATAACGAATATAGAGTTACTTTTCCCTGCTTAACTTCAATTTTTTTGCTTTTACCCTCTGTCAGCCTCCCATTTTGGCAGAGGGTAAATTTTTATAATCAAAATATCTTTTTATTTTTTCATTTTTTTATTGACTGTGCAGGCAAGAATATATAAAGTAAATAATTATTTTTTAAATTTGGAGCTGTTTTGCAAAAAAGATGATTAAAATTGAAAATCTATCAAAAAAATTTAATGGTAAAAACGGCAAAGTAACTGCTCTTGATGATATTAATGTAGAAATGCATGATGGAGATATTTTTGGCATTATTGGTATGAGCGGTGCAGGTAAATCAACACTGCTTAGGTGTATCACACTTTTAGAAAGACCTGACAGTGGCAGTATTTATATTGATGGTAATGATATATTAACATTAAACCATCAAGAACTTAGAAAAGCCAGAAGAAAAATGGGAGTAGTTTTCCAGCACTATAATCTTTTAATGCAGGAAACTGTTGCAAAAAATGTTGCATTCCCTATGGAAATAGCAGGAATGGAAAAAAATATAATTAAAAAAAGAGTGCAGGAACTTTTAACTCTTGTAAAAATTGATGATAAAGCAGATTTTTACCCTGCTCAGCTTTCCGGCGGCCAAAGGCAGAGAGTTGCTATTGCAAGAGCTCTTGCTACAAACCCAGAAGCTTTATTATGTGATGAGCCTACAAGTGCATTAGATGCTCTTACTACAAAGCAGGTGCTTAATCTTTTAAAGGAAATTAATAATAGTCTTAATACAACTATTATAATTATTACACATGAAATGTCTGCTGTAAAAGCAATATGCAATAAAGTTGCTGTTATTAATGAAGGCAGATTTGTAGAAATGGGGCTTACAAAAGATGTGTTTACAAATCCTACTCATGATGTAACTAAAATGCTTTTAGGTATGGAGGATATATAATTATGGAAGCATTTATCAACGAGTATGGTGCTTTACTGATAAAAGCTACATGGGAAACTATATATATGACTGTGGTATCCACTTTCTTTTCTTATCTTTTAGGGGTTCCACTTGGTGTTGCTCTTTCTGTTACTAAAAAAGGCGGAATAGCTTCATCTCCTACCTTTAACTATATAGCTGGCTGGGTTGTAAATATATTAAGAAGTGTCCCTTTTGTTATACTTATGGTTTTTATTGTGCCTTTTACAAGGCTGATTGCAGGCACTTCTATTGGACCAAATGCTGCTAATATTCCACTAATTATTGCAGCTACTCCGTTTGTAGCAAGAATTGTAGAACAAAGTATAGAAGAAGTAGACAGAGGGCTTATTGAAGCAGCAAAATGCATGGGTGCTTCTAACTTCCAAATTATCACAAAAGTAATGCTTATAGAAAGCAAACCTTCATTAATCAGAGGCCTTTCAATAAGTTCTATTACCATTTTAAGCTATACTGCAGTTACTGGTATAATTGGTGCAGGTGGTCTGGGAAATATTGCTATTGCTTATGGCTACCAAAGATATATAGAGTCAATGCGATACAGCACAGTTATTCTGCTTATTATACTTGTTGTGCTTATCCAGTGGTTATGTAATATTTGGGCTTTTAAAGCTGATAAAAGAAATAGAAATTAATAAATTGTAAGGAGAGTTAATAATGAAAAAAATATTGTTAATTTTATCATTTGCAGCACTTGCTGTAACTGCTGGGTGTAAAAAAGAATCAGCAAATGAAATAGTTATAGGTGCTTCACCTACTCCACATGCTGAAATACTTTACTTTGCACAGCCTTATTTTGAACAAGCTGGTATAAAAGTAAAAGTTTTAGAAATGAGCGATTATATCATTCCTAATACTGCATTAGACAGTAATGATATTCAAGCAAACTATATGCAGCATGAACCATATTTAATAGATTTTAACAAAAAAAATAAGTTAAAAAATCATCTTGTTTCTGCTGGTAAAATCCATTTTGAACCATTAGGTATATATGCAGGAAAAAGCTCAAATATTGAAGATATAAAAAATGGTGCAATTATTGGCATACCAAATGACCCTACAAATGGAGCAAGAGCATTATTGCTGCTTGATGAGCTTGGTGTATTAAAAATCAATAAAAATAAAGGCTTTGAGGCAACAGAACTTGATATTATTGATAACCCTAAAAATATTTCTATAAAAGCAATGGAAGCAGCTCAACTGCCTGTAAGCCTGCCTGATTTAGATTTTGCAGTTATTAATGGAAACTATGCTCTTGGTGCAGGTGTCCTTGATAAAGTAATCGTAGGCGAATCAAACTCATCTCATTCTGCTTCTACTTTTGGCAATATTGTTGCAGTCAGAGAACAAGATTTAAATAATCCACAAATACAAAAAATTATTGAAATATTAAAAAGTGACCCTGTAAAACAATATATTAAAGATACTTATAAAGGTGTTGTTATACCTTTATAATTTTCATTCAAAAATTCATCCTTGAATTTTTGAAAATGCGGAATGACCTGCACAGCAGGCTCATTCCTTACGCAAGCGAAAACACTTCCTGTGTTTTAAATAATTTTCATTCAAAAATTCATATTTAGAATTTTTGAAAATGCGGAATGAAAAGCACAGCAGGCGCATTCCTTACGCAAGCGAAAACACTTCATGTGTTTTAATTAATTTTCATTCAAAAATTCATCCTTGAATTTTTGAAAATGCGGAATGAAAAGCACAGCAGGCTCATTCCTTACGCAAGCGAAAACACTTTCTGTGTTTTAAATAATTTTTATTCAAAAATTCATCCTTGAATTTTTGAAAATGCGGAATGAAAAGCACAGCAGGC
>CAJUJZ010000030.1:18742-20065 GCA_910586745.1 uncultured Mucispirillum sp.
TCATTTCTCACGCAAGCAAAGGCAGTTCCTGTGTTTTATGAGTATAGGGTAATATAATGGCAAATATTGAAGATTATATTTTATGGCGTGGAGATTTAACTGTAGCACAGGCACCATTTAATAATGTTGATAACTTAATACTTTCAAACCTTGTATATCTTATATTTAAAGATATCGTGCCAGAGCTTACAAATATAAAACCTACTATATTAAATAAAGTTAAAGACTTATTTAAGAAAGATAATCCATCAGAAAATCAATATATTACAATACATGATGCAATTGCAGATATGAATATACATACAGTAGGCAAACATCGTGTGCGTGTAGATAAAGATGCAGAAATGGCAGTTAAGCTTGCTAACTCCAAACGCTTTGGCAATATGAAATTAATGTATTATGTTGATAAATATGATGAGGATATAGAAACTCAGTTTGCAGCATTTACAGTTATTATGGAAGATAATACTGCCTATATTGCCTACCGCGGCACAGATACCAGTCTTGTAGGCTGGAAAGAAGATTTTAATATGAGCTTTATGGATAAAGTTCCAGCTCAAGAGGAAGCTTTAAAATATCTTCAAACCGTTTCTTCTCTTATAAACATACCTTTGCGTATAGGCGGCCACTCAAAAGGTGGAAATCTTGCAGTTTATTCTGCACTGCATATTGATAAAAGTGTTCAGGACAGAATTATAAAAGTATATAATAATGACGGTCCAGGTTTTAAATCAAGCATTCTTGAAACTGCAGATTATAAAGCTGTTCAAGATAAAATAGATACTATTGTTCCGCAGACATCTATTATAGGTATGCTTTTAGAGCATGAAGAAGAATATATTGTTATAAAAAGCAATGAAACACTTATAATGCAGCATGACCCTTATTCATGGCAGGTAATGGGACCTGATTTTATAAAAAAGGAAGGCACTACATCAAGTTCTCAGCTAATAGATACTACTCTCAGACAGTGGATTAATGATATGTCAATAGAACAGAGAGAACAGTTTATTGACTTAATATGGGATGTAATGGGTGCAACAAAAGCAAAATCTTTTCCAGAGATGGCAGAAAGTCTTTTTGCAAATGCTGTAAAGATAGGAAAGAAAATAAATCAGCTTGATGATAAATCAAAAGATATACTTTCTACAGCATTGTCTATGCTTGTAAAAAGTGCAAAAAATGCACTTATGAAAGGCTTCAAATAAAATATAGAAAAAATCAGATTTTAAAATATATACTTACTTTGATTTAGTTAATCATGCTAACTGAATTTATGAATAATATTATAATGATTAAAACTTTTTTAACAAAATACCCTGC
>CAJUJZ010000031.1 GCA_910586745.1 uncultured Mucispirillum sp.
TGTAGTGGAATGATGAGATAAGCAAAAATAAAAATCGTTAAAAAAAGTTAAAATCGTATTAAGTTTTTCAAAATTGCATAGTCATTGCACAGTAGTTGCATAGTCCTGCAATATGCCTATCTCACCTATACAGTTATTTTTTATCTCACTCCCCCATAGCTAGAACAGCCTATAATAATACACAAGGCAGAAGTATAGACGAACGACCATTTGAACTGAAAGAGCGACTATATGGCAATTGGGAGATGGATACAGTGGTGGGCAAACAAGGCAGTAAATCAGCCTTACTGGTGCTTACAGAACGAGTATCACGGTTTGAAATAATAATCAAATTAAGAAATAAAACACAGAAAAGTATAATAGCAGCATTAGATAAATTAGAAAGAAAGTATAAAGATAAATTCAGCTTAATATTTAAGAGCATAACAGTAGATAATGGTGTAGAATTTTTAGATATGGCAGGTTTAGAAAAATCAGTGTATGATAAAGTATCTAAACGAACAACTATTTATTATGCTCACCCTTATTGTTCTTGGGAGAGGGGAAGTAATGAGAATAATAATAGACTTATAAGGAAATTTATTAAAAAGAAAACTGATATTAAATATTTTTCAGCTGCTTATATTAAAAAAATTCGGGGACTGGATGAATAATTATCCTAGAAAATTATTTAATTATAAATCGGCTAATGATATTTTTTATGAGAACTTAAAACTTCTGCTTAAAATGCTGAAATAGTTTTTAGATTTTACAAGTTATTAAAAAACATATAAATCCTATAAGTAAACAGCAATAATTAGAATAAAATTAAAACTTATCTTCATTTTATTTATAATGATGAATTAATCTCCATTTAACCGCTTTTTATAGAAAAATATATATTCAACTGTTTTTATATTCTTTTTAATAGACTTTATTGAAAATTATTACTAAATAACACTTTCCAATAAAATATATTATAAAAAAAGGAACTGATAAGAAACCTTACCAGCTCCATATAAATTTTATTTAATTATCTTAAAATATCAATACCCGGAAGTGTACCAAATTCTACATATTCTAAAGAAGCACCACCGCCTGTTGAAATGTGAGAAATTTTATCTGCAACACCTGCTTTTTTAACTGCAGAAACAGAATCGCCACCGCCAACAATAACTGTAACACCAAGAGAAGCAAGTTTATTTGCAATAGCAAAAGTGCCTTCTGCATAAGCTGGCTGCTCAAATACACCCATAGGGCCATTCCAAAGAACAGTTTTGCAAGGCTCTAATGCTTTTGTATATTCTTCCCTTGATTTTGGACCAATGTCAAGTCCCATATAACCATTAGGAATAGCCTGTTCGTTACATACTTTTGGCTCACCGCCAAATTTGTCAGAGATAATGTGATCTACTGGAATTAATATTTTAATACCAGCTTTATCTGCCTGAGCAAGTACATCTCTAACTGTATCCATCTGCTCATCTTCTACTAATGATGTGCCTGTTGAGATACCTTTATATTTTAAGAAAGTATAAGCCATAGCACCGCCAATTAATATTACATCAGCAATTTTTAAAAGGCTTTTAATAACCCCTATTTTATCACTTACTTTTGCACCACCGATAATTGCTGCTAATGGTTTTTCAGGGTTTTTGATTAATTTATCAAAATATTGTGCTTCTTTTTCTACTAAAAAGCCAGCTGCTTTATCATTAATTAATTCTGCAACACCATAAACTGAAGCGTGTTTTCTGTGGCATGTGCCGAAAGCATCGTTTACATATACTTCAAATGGTTTTGCAAGTTCTTTTGCAAATTCTGGGTCATTTTTTTCTTCACCTTTATAAAAACGGACATTTTCAAGTAAAACAACTTCGCCATCTTTCATATTATTAACTGCATCTTCTACAGCTTTACCAACACAGTCTTCTACAAATTTAACAGGGAAAATATTTTTTGCATTAATATAGTCTGCAACAGGTTTTAAAGAAAACTCCATTTTCTTTTCACCTTTTGGTCTGCCTAAGTGGCTGCATAAAGCAACTCGTGCACCCTGTTCAACAGCATATTTTATAGTTTTTGCTGCTTCCTGAATACGAGTATCATCTCCAACAACACCATCTTTTATAGGCACATTAAAATCAACCCTGATAAATGTTTTTTTACCTTTTAAGTTTAAATCTTTGATGCTTTTAACCATATTGTTCTCCAAATTTAAAAATATGAAATGATAAAAAAATGGGGGAGCATAATAACTCCCCGCAGAATATATATTATAATAAGATTATAATACTTTAGTAAGCAGTTGAGCTGCTCTTGTAGAATAGCCCCATTCGTTATCGTACCAAGAGATAACTTTAACCATGTTGCCTTCCATAACTTTTGTAAGTTTAGAGTCAAAAGAAGAAGAATTGTCGTTGCCATTGAAGTCAATAGAAACAAGTTCTTCATCATAGTATCCAAGAATACCTTTTAATGGACCTTCTGCAGCTTCTTTAACAGCAGCATTGATTTCTTCTGCTGTAACATTTTTCTTAACTTTGCATACTAAATCCACAACAGAAACATTTGGTGTTGGGACACGGATAGCAAAACCATCTAATTTACCTTTTAATTCTGGTAAAACTAAACCAACAGCTTTAGCAGCACCAGTAGATGTAGGTATCATAGATACAGCTGCAGCTCTTGCTCTTCTTAAATCTTTATGAGGAAGATCTAATATTCTTTGGTCATTAGTGTAAGAGTGAACTGTAGTCATAAGACCATGTTCAATACCAAATTTGTCATTAATAACTTTTGCAACTGGTGCAAGACAGTTAGTTGTGCAAGATGCATTAGAAATGATGTTATGTTGAGCTTTGTCATATTTATCAAAGTTAACACCTAAAACAACTGTAATGTCTGGGTCAGTTGCTGGTGCAGAAATAATAACTTTTTTAGCACCTGCCTGCAAATGTTTTTCAGCATCTGGGCGTTTAGTGAAAAGACCAGTTGATTCTAAAACAACTTCAACACCTAATTTACCCCAAGGAAGATTAGCAGGGTCTTTTTCTTTTGTGATTTGGATTTTTTTGCCATCTATAGCGATATAATCTTCACCATAAGTGATTTCATTTTTTAAGTTACCATGAACAGAGTCATATTTTAATAAATGAGCAAGTGTTTTAGGGTCTGTTAAATCGTTAATAGATACGAAATCAATATCTAATTTGTGTTCTAAAGCAGAACGAAGTACGCATCTACCTATGCGTCCGAAACCATTAATACCAACTTTTACAGCCATTTTTGCCTCCGATAAATTGCCACTGTGGGCTTCTAATTGTAGTATGCTATATGGTATAATTTTAAATCAATATTGTCAAATAAAAAAACTAAAAATATCTTAAAATTTATCATTTTTTTTCAATATGTATTTATGAATATAAATAGTTATTTTTTCTTGCATTAAGGTTGTTATTTATATAGCATATAAAATAAATAATATTTTTAGAGGTATTTATTATGAATAAAATATATTTTACAAAAGAAATGATTGACTTTTATGAAACACTTGCAAGAAACAATAATAAAGAATGGTTTGCAGAAAACAGACATATATATGATAATAAAATAATTCCTGCTGCAAAAGAATATGTTATAGATATGGGGGAAAAATTAAAAAATATTGTGCCAGATATTTCCTATGCTCCAAAAATAGACGGCTCTATTTTCCGCATACATAAAGATGTGCGTATAAATAAGGGAAAGCCGCCTTTTAAAACTCACCTTGGTATAATATTCTGGTCTGGTGCATCAAGGCTTGAAAGCCCGTGCTTTTATCTGCATATTGAGCCGCCTTTTTACTATACAGGAGCAGGCATTGCAAAATTCTCTCCAGAAATGCTTGCTGCATACAGACTTATAGTAAACAGTAAAAAATATCAGGATATTCTTATAAATATTAAAAATACAGCACAGGAAAATTATTTTAAAATACTTGGAGAAAAACTTAAAAATGTGCCAAAAGGTATTGAGCCTTTAAATGAAAATGCAGCCGACTTTTTAAAATATAAGCACATATATATTAATGATGAAATGCCTTTAAATAAAGACTTTTTTAGTGAAGATTTTTTTGCCTATACCTTTAATATATTTAGCAAAATGAAAGATTTTTTTATTTTTATATCAAATGTAGTAAAAGAATCTAAATCTTAATATCTGTTTTGGCATACAGCTTGCTATATAGTCAGTAAGTGAATGAAAAAAGTGAATTTATTGATTATAAGGAAGTGAATTATGGGTTTAAATATTGAAGAAAGATATGATGAATTTTTAAAAGCATGTCAGGCAAATGATTTAGAAACCGTTGAAGACTTAATTTTTGACAGAACATTCAGACTTGATGTAAACCGCTCATTAAAAGATGGAGCAAATGCAATAATTATTGCTGCTCAGGAAGATAAATATCAGCTTGTTAAATTATTGCTCTTAAATGGTGCTGATGTCAACTCTAAAATACCAAATGGCTGGAGTGTATTAATGCTTGCCATTAGGACTGGTAATTATGATACCTGCAGACTTTTAATTGATAAAGGTGCAGATATCAATGAAAAAAGCCCTGAAGGTATGAGTCCATTAACTCTTGCTGCTTTCTGTAATCACTTTGAAATAGTAAAACTTCTTGTGCAGAAAGGTGCAAATGTAAATGCAGCTGCAGAAGACGGCAAAACACCACTAAATCAGGCAAAATCTAAAGAAATTAAAGAGTTCTTAATAGAAAATGGTGCTGTTGATACTGCAACAGATACTACTACCTATAAATATATACCAAAAACATTAAAATCTGCTCAGGAAAATTGTGACTTTGCTCAAGAACTGCAAATGCACAATCTTTATACTGAATCTATAATTTATTTTGATAAAGCAATAGAAATAGATAAAAAATTTGCAAGAGCATATACAGGCAAAGGATTATCTCTTTTAATGACTGGTAAATATTATGAAGCTATTGCATACTGTGCAAGAGCTACTTATATGAACCCTTATGATTCAGAAGCATTTTTATATAAAGGTTATGCTCTTACAAAAATTGAAAAAAATTTAGAGGCATTAAGCTCTTATGATAAAGCATTAAAAATAAACCCGTCATCAGTTATATGTTATATGCACAAAGCAGACTGCCTTGCTGCAATGAATAAAATTGATGAAGCATTAAAAGTATATGAATCTGCTGCAGTTTTAAAACCAGATTTAAGAGAAGCTTACACTAAAAAAGCAGCTCTTTTAAATAAAATACAAAGATATGAAGATGCAGTTGTTAATTATGACAAAGCAATAGACTTAAACCCATATATTGCTGTTACATATAATAATAAAGGTGTTGCAATGCACAAATGGGGCAAACTTGCAGAAGCTATTAAATGCTTTGAACAGGCTATTGAAATAGACCCAAAATATGAAAAAGCTATTGCAAATAAAGAAGTTTCTTTAAAAGAAATGGCAGGTTAATTTATACCTGCCATATTTAAAATCATATCATACTGTAATTATTTAAAACCCAGATTTTCATATACTTTTTTACCTGCATTAGTGTATTTGATTAATATTTATTATAATCTTTTGTATGTAAATTATCAAGCATCATATGAAGCAGTTTTTTTACAAGACCTTTATTTATGTATTCTAACATAGTATATACATTTATATATATTATACTGCACTTTCCACTAGGAGTAGCAGATGATAAAATTTTCCCAGCTTATTCTGTAATAAATATAACAGATGTGTTATTTGTGATACTTTTTTCATCTTGAAATATGCCGTTTAAAGATAATATAAATGCTACTCTATGTTCTA
Source organism: uncultured Mucispirillum sp. (assembly GCA_910586745.1). GTDB lineage: Bacteria > Chrysiogenota > Deferribacteres > Deferribacterales > Mucispirillaceae > Mucispirillum. The sequence continues at coordinate 5,818 of CAJUJZ010000031.1, forward strand.
TATATTTTTCCATATATTTTATTTATGCCTTTCTAAAAATAATTTCCATATCTCACCTATTTTGCAAATACTAATACATCTATCCGTCTTGCTCCTGCTTTATAAAGTTCATTTACACATTCATTAATTGTAGCACCAGTTGTTAATATATCATCTACAATAAGAATATTTTTTACATTATCTTTAAACTTTTTGCAGTAAAATGCTTTTTTCACATTTTCTTTTCTATCTGCTCTTAAAATATGTGACTGAAATTTAGTATAACGCACTCTTTTAAGGTTATGTAAAATCGGCACATTCAGCTTATATGCAGTATATTCTGCTAAAATATCAGCAGGATGATAAAATCTTACAAAATGCCTTAAAAAATGGCTTGGAACAGTAACTATGCCATCATACTTTGTTAAGAAATTTGGAAGATTAATTAACTGATTTAATGTATATTTAAGTCTGATATTATATTGAAACTTCATCTGCAGTATCATACTTCGGACTACCTTATCATAATGATATAAAGCATAAATATTAGTTATTCTTTTAGAAAGCTTTCCTTTGCATCTATAACATGATGCACCAGAGCGTAACAAAGGAAACCCGCATTTACCGCAGAAGTAATCAAATGAATGCAGCAAAGATAAACAGTCATCACAAAGGGCTGCATTAATGGCAGCTGCCCCGCTGCATGCAGGGCATTTGCCTGAAAATATTTCATTAAGCATAATTTAAGCTAAAAGGCTTTCTCCAGTCATTTCTTTAGGCTGAGCAATATTTAATACTTTTAATATTGTTGGTGCAATATCTGCCAACTTGCCGTGAGTGCCGTTTAAGTTACCTTTATAGTTATATACTGCAAAAACTACTGGATTTAATGTGTGTGCAGTATGAGGCTGATTATTTTCATAATCCCACATTTGCTCAGAGTTGCCATGGTCTGCTGTAACAAAAAGAACTGCATTCATATCGCGTGCTGTCTGCATAACTTTGCCTAAACATTCATCTACTGCCCTGCATGCATTTATAGCAGCTTCTTCTACACCAGTATGACCTACCATATCAGGATTTGCAAAGTTCATAATAACCACATCTATATCGCCTTTTCTAAAAAGTTCTTCAAATTTTGACTCTACTTCATATACGCTCATCTGCGGTTTTAAGTCATAAGTTGCCACATCTCTTGGAGATGCAATTAATGCCCTTTCTTCATTTTTAAAAGGTTCTTCTCTACCGCCATTAAAGAAATATGTTACATGGGCATATTTTTCAGTTTCAGCAATTCTTAACTGTTTTAAGCCGCTGCTGCTAATTACTTCACCTAAAATATTAACTAAATCTTCAGGTGGATATGCAATAGGAAGTCCAAAAGATTTTTCATATTCTGTCATAGTAACAACATTAAGTTTTGGTTTTGCTCCACGGTCAAATCCGTCAAAATTATCCTGTATCATAATGCTTACAATTTCACGAACTCTGTCTGCTCTGAAATTCATCATAAATACATTATCGCCGTCTTTTAATGTGCCGTCTACTCCTGTAATTTTTACAGGTTTAATAAATTCATCTGTTTCTGTGCTTGCTTTCACAGCATCTACTGGATTTGCTGCTTCACTTTCACCTATGCCATTTCTAAGCAGATTCCATGCTTTTTCTACTCTGTCCCAGCGTTTATCTCTATCCATTGCATAAAATCTGCCTGTAATATCAGATATTTGCCCAGCATTGTTTTCTTTTAAGAAGTTATCTAAATCTGTAATATAGCCTAAACCGCTGTTAGGTGGAGTATCTCTGCCGTCAGTAAAAGCATGAATATATACTTCTTTTATGCCATACTCTTTAGCTATCATACATATTCCTTTAAAATGCTCTATATGAGAATGAACGCCACCGTCAGATATAAGCCCTAAAAGATGCAGTCTGCCACTGCCATTTTTAGTATCTTCCATTAATTTTTTAATTACAGAGTTGTTTTTTGCTTCCCCTGATTTAATATCGTTGGAAATACGAAGCAGGTCTTGATATACAATACGACCTGCACCTATATTTGTATGGCCTACTTCTGAATTACCCATTTGACCTGCAGGCAGCCCAACTCGTTCTTCAGAAGCATCAATTAATGTCCATTTATTATCCTGCATAAGTGATTTAAAATTAACTGGATCTGCCAATGATACTGCATTATGGTCAGTATCTGTTCTATAGCCCCAGCCGTCAAGAATAAGAAGAATTACTTTTTGTTTATCCATTATCTTCTCCTTTTTAATAGATTTTATAAATTTTAGTGTAGATTATTAAAAAATACAAGATAATTTTCAAAAAGCCTGCCTCATTAATACAATTTATACAAAAAAGGCACTAATTTTTAAATTAGTGCCTTTATATATTATATTATAAACTTAATATAAAATATTAAAATACGCTGTCATAATCATAAGTTAAAGATATGGAAGAATCGCTGATTGATTTATGTATAAGATAAATATAAGATTTATCTACAGAACCTTCATTTGTATTTATAAGTATGCTGTTTTCCATAAACTTCACACTTATCCTAAAAAGATTAAGGTTATAGTCTTTTAAGTATGAAATATCCTGCTTCTTGTTTTTAATTTCTTTTATTTTATTCTCAAACTCTGATTTTACAAATTCTCTTTCTGCTGCTAACTCTTTATAAGATGCATCTGCTATATTTTGTATTACATCTTTATATATGCTTTCCATTGTGGCACTGCTGCTAAAATCACATTGATAAGTATTCCACACAGGCATGTAAAATCCATCAGCTTCTGTATCAGCTAATTTCCTGCATTCTGCACCTTTTAGATTTTCCACATCAAATGCATATACCTGAAATGCTGTTAAGATAAATAATAATACTAAAATTTTTTTCATAAATTACTCCCTTTTTGTACTTTATGTAAGTTATTATTATACTATAAAAATTAAGCCCTGCTATGCAAGGCTTAATTATAATATTTTTATAATATCTTATTATCCTGCAATATCTGTTTCAGTTTCCTTTACAGTATTTTCTACACTGTATTTTTCTTCATCAGCTGCCATTTTATCTGCTATTTTGCAAACTTTATCATATATTCTAAATGGAACAACTGTTAATTCTGCCATTACTCTTGCAAGTACAGGGCCAAAAACAAATAAAAATAAACCTTGAAGCCTTTCTTCTGCATCATAGCCGTCTATAACTAAAAATAAACCAGCCAAAACATATAATGCTGCAGATACCCAGTATATTACATTAACTATTTTAGGTGCATAAAATTTATTTAAAAATAAAATGTTTTTATATTATTACTCTCCTGCATTTCCTTTTTGTAATTTTTTTGCTTTTAATTCTGAAATCAGCTGCATTTTTTTATATATTTTAAACAGAACAACAAGCACTTCAGCATATACTCTTATAATAAGTAATATAGCAAAAATATCAAATAGATCACTAATAACTAAGACCATTTGTATATACCAGTCATCTCCATGTATTACTTCATCATAAATACTGTATATACTAAATATACTAAAACATATTGAAAAAATAACCGCCAAAATATATAAAATATTTATTACAGTTAGCAAAATAAATTTATCATTTAAAATAAATAGATTTTTCATATTATCACCAGCCTTTAAATATCTTTCTGCTGATTTTCTTTTTCAGCCATCTCTGCAAGGCTACTCGTATGCTCATTAATTTTAAAAATTATAGTAAGCAGTTCTACATAAACACGGGCTGCTATATGACCTAAAATAATAAGAGCAATACCAAGAACTTGGTGCTTATGCAAGCCAGTATTGACTGCTATAGCTAAAATAATAAGAGTAATACGGTCTTTTACATAGCTTTTCAGAAAAATCTATATTATAAGATACGATAGAAATATCAGGCATTTCACAAAAACAGAGAAAAATACCACCTGCAATTGAAGCAATAACTGATAAAATGTATAATACATTTATAATTTTAGGCATATATATTCTATCTAAAAACAGTAAGCTTTTCAAAAATGACTGCTTTTCCATACTCCATTCTTTTTATTTTAATATCTTAAAATTTTAATGTTGCAAATAAATCTTCTAAAGTTTCAGCTCTTCTAATCATTTCCACTGAGCCATCCTGTTTTAAAAGCAGTTCACTGGAGCGAAGTTTACCGTTATAGTTAAAGCCCATTGCATGACCATGAGCACCTGTATCATGAATAACTATAATATCGCCTATTTCTATTTTTGGCAGCTTCCTGTCTACTGCAAATTTATCATTATTTTCGCAAAGTGAGCCAGAAACATCATAAGTATAATCACATGGTGCATTTTCTTTGCCCATAACAGTAATATGATGATAAGCACCATATAAAGCTGGACGCATTAAGTTTGCCATGCAGGCATCAAGACCAATATACTCTTTATAAATATGTTTTTCATGAATTGCTCTTGTAACAAGATAGCCATAAGGGCCAGTTATTGCTCTGCCTAACTCAAAATATATTTTTGGACTGTAACCTAATTGATTAAATACGGCTTCATAAGCTTTTTTAATGCGTGCAGATAAATCTACCCATTCTATTCTATCCAGCTCTGGTTTATAAGGAATACCAACACCACCACCAAGGTTAATAAATTCCATTTTAATGCCTGTTTCTTTATAAATATCTGCAGCAAGCTGAAAAAGAATAATGGCAGTTTCTGCAAAATATTCTGGGTTTAATTCATTTGATGCAACCATTGTGTGCATTGCAAAGCGTTTTACGCCTTTTTCCTTTGATATTTTATAAGCATCTATCATCTGCTGTCTTGTTAAGCCGTATTTTGCTTCCTGTGGCCTGCCTATAATATCGTTACCACCTTTTAATGGACCTGGGTTATATCTGAAACATAAAAGCTCTGGCAAATGACCTAAAGATTTTTCTAAAAATTCAATATGAGTAATATCATCAAGGTTAATTACAGCACCCATTTCATAAGCTTTTTTAAACTCATGAGCTGGTGTATCGTTAGAAGTAAACATTATATCTTCGCCTCTGATGCCTGCCATTTCTGCTAAATAAAGCTCAGCAATAGACGAGCAGTCTGCACCAATGCCTAAATATGCTAACAGTTTTAATATTGCAGGGTTAGGGAGAGCTTTTACTGCAAAATATTCTTTAAAACCTGCAGCCCATTTAAATGCATCAAGAAATGCTTTTGCATTATCTAATATTGCTTTTTCATCATATATATGGAAAGGCGAAGGGTATTTTTCAATTATCTTTTCTATTTCTTCTTTTGTAAATGGAACTTTTTTTTCTGTCATATATTTCACCTTAAATTTATTTATTTTAATATATCATACATACTAATTAATGCTTTAACTCTAAACATAAATATATTAATATGTATTATACCCTTATTTTTTTAAAAATATACTTATAAAGACCTAATATAAAAATTTTTCGTAATAAATGCAATAAAAAATTACAGCATAATTTGTAAATAGTTTTAAAAAGAATATTTGACATTCATTTTAATTCATAATATTTATATAATATATATCTGTATTTAAAAATGATATGAGGGAATGCTTGTGGAAAATATTAATGTAACAGCAATCATCTTCCAGCTTATAGGTGGGCTTGGCTTATTCCTTATTGGTATGCAGTTTATGTCTGAAGGGCTGCAGAAATCATCAGGGGACAGTTTAAAGAAAATCCTTGAAAAACTTACCACAAACAGAGTTATAGGCACAGGAGTTGGTGCTATTGTTACAGCAGTTATCCAAAGCTCTTCAGCAACAACAGTAATGGTAGTAGGGTTTGTTAGTGCAGGGCTTATGAGTTTAACACAGGCTTTAAGTGTTATTTTAGGTGCAAATATTGGTACAACCATTACAGGTCAGATTATAGCATTTAAGATTTCAGCGGTTTCACTTCCCTGCATTGGTGTGGGTGCTGTTTTATATATATTTTTCAAACGCCCTGCAATAGTTTATATAGGGCAAATTATATTAGGCTTTGGTATGATTTTTCTTGGTATGGATACTATGACAAATGCATTCAAGCCTCTTTCTCATTCAGAAGAATTTAAATCTATATTTATATACTTTTCCCATAACCCTGTAATGGCAGTGCTTGCAGGTGCATTAACAACACTTATCGTGCAAAGCTCTTCTGCAACAATGGGTATTACAATAGCACTTGCAACAGCTGGTATTATTGATTTCCCTGCTGCTGTTGCTCTTGTGCTTGGCGAAAACATAGGAACAACCATCACTGCAAATATAGCAGCTTTAAATGCCAGCCGCACAGCAAAGCAGGCTGCACTTGGCCACTTTCTTTTTAACTTAATTGGTGTAACATATATGATTATTTTCCTGCACCCTTTTATGTCATTTATTAACTATATAACACCGGGTGATGTGGCTTATTCTGTTCAAAAAGGCACAGAAGTAATTTATCCAAACATAGGCAGACATATTGCAAACCTGCATACTATGTTTAATATTATTAACACATTAATATTCCTGCCATTTTTACCATTTTTAGCTAAACTTTGCGAAAAAATAATAAAAGATGATAAAAAAGAAGAAACAGAAACAAAGGTTGTGCATTTATCTAATGAAATGCTTTCCACTCCAGAAATCGCTGTTGGATTAACTCAAAAAGAAGCTATAAGAATGTATGAGTATGCTCTTAATCTTTTTAACTGTGCTAAAAAAGCAGTTATTGAAAATGATATGAAAGCAGCTGCAGAAGGTAAAGCTATTTCTAAAACATTGGATATATTTAATGATGAGATTAATGCATTTTTAACAAAACTTTCTGCTAAATCACTTTCTGCCAGGTCATTAAGAATTATACATAATATAAGCACTGCTGTGGAAGAAATAAACCAGATAGGTGACAGAAGTGTAAAACTTATTAAAACTAAAAATAAAATGAATGATAAACATATTATCTTTTCTCCTGATGCTTCAGAAGAATTAAATAATATTATTAAATTAGTAGAAGAATTTTGTCATCAGGTTGAAAAACTGTATATTTCTGGTGATAAACTTAAGGAAATATCAGGTTTTGCTGAAAATGAAGAAAAAATTGACCAGATACGCAAAACATATAAGAAAAACCATTTAAAACGGCTAGATGTTGGCGTATGCTCACTACCTGCAGGGCTTGCATTTATTGATTTACTAAATACACTTGAAAAAATAGCCGATAATACTTATGCTATTGCATTATTAATAGCAGATGAAAATTTATAATTTGGAGTAGTAAAATATAAATGGCATCACTTAAAAGAATAGGTGTATGGGATATACAGCTTGGCATGGTTATTGTCAAGTGTGATAAAGCTGGAGTTCCATTTAATGAATACGGCCACCCACTTTCAAACTTAGGCTATATACACAGCCTGCATGATTATGGGGTGGAACATGTTTATATATGGAGCGAAGATGATAATACCCCTGGAGAAAAAGCAGCTGCTAAAAAAGAAGAAAAAACAAAAGCTGTAGAATATCTTGTGGCAAAAGATGATGATGTTAATGCTGTATTATTATCATCTGCTACAGAACTTGTTCATATGCTTAAAGAAAACTTTACAGAATCTATGGCAGGACTGAAAATGGGGAAAGCTATAGATTCTCCTGCAGTTGTAGATGTAGTGTCTGATATTGTATTTATGACTAATGATAACCCAGAAGTTTTCACAAAAATTGCTTTAAGTGAGGGCATGAGTAAAGATGAATATACCCATGGCTTAAATGTATGTATAAATGCAGTATCACTTGGACAGGCTGTAGGTATAAAAGGAAAAGAACTACATGATTTAGGGCTTGCAGGACTTTTACATGATATAGGCAAAGTAAGAGTATCAGAGCAGATATTAAACAAAAAAAACAACCTTTCAGAATATGAAATGGCAGCATTAAAAAGACACCCAGAATATGCAGGACAGGTGCTTCAAAGGTATGATAATATCAGCGAAGATGTAGTAAACATTATATACCAGCACCATGAATGCTGTGACGGTTCAGGCTATCCATCAGGCATTAATGCCCAGTATATACTAAAACCATCAAAAGTATTAGCTATTGCAGAAGCATATAATACTATGCTTACATACAGTCCGGAATTTCCAAGAGCATTTAACAATACTGATGCAATCAAAAAAATATATGCAGAAGCCGGTAAAAAATATCAGGCTGATATTGTAAAAACTTTTGTATCTATAATGGGGGTTTATCCTGTAGGTACAGCTGTTACATTAAGTAATGGTGCAATAGGTATAGTCTGTGAAGTAAATAAGCAGGACCAGGCAAGACCGAAAATATTAATAATGTCAAAAGATAACCCTGACAAAATAGAACTTGTAAACTTAAAAACTCATCAAAATATTAAAATAGTAAAAGAAATTAATAATACAGAGCTTAATATTAACCCTTTTGAAATATTTAACAGTTTCCTTCAAAACAGAATCTCTCATCAAGTACAGAAAGCATAAAAAACTGCCTGCAATTATTTATTACAGACAGTAGAAAATAATCAATTAATTATAAGCTTAAAGCGGCTCGTGGTGTTTAGTAGGTGATTTAGAGCAGTAACCATTAACTAATACTCTCAATTCTTTTTCCTTTTTCCCACAATGTTTACATAAAAATGGGTTAGTATTGTTTCCATCATATGCTGTATGTTTTTTTGATGGTGATTTAGAACAGTAATCATTTAACAATACTCTCAATTCTTTTTCTTCTTTGCCGCAGTATTTACAGTAAAATGCCATATCGCATCTCAAATATATAATACTCTCTCCATATCATAAGGCTGCGATAATAGATGTCTTTTGTAAAAAATTTTATAAATTTATTAAAACATCTGCATAATCATCAAAATGCTTATCATGGGTTGCTATTATAAAAGATGTATGTTTAGAATATTCTATAATAACTTTTGATAAATTTTCTGCTTCTATATCATCAAGCATATCAAGCGGCTCATCTGATAAAATAATTCTTCCGTTGCTTATATGAAGTGCCATAAGCAGAGATATTTTCTTTAATGCACCGCCAGAAAGCTCATATACTGATTTGTTTAAATATTTTGCAAACGGGGAGTAGTCTTGAATCCCTAATATTTTTAATTCATCTTTTATATAGCCTGTTAAAAAATTTAATTCAGGCTGAGAATGAACATAAACTGCCTCTGCATTTTCATTATTTTTATTATATGTTGATATACTTCCGCTGTTTAATTTATTTATACCTGCTATCGTCTTTAATATTGTGCTTTTGCCACTTCCTATCTGCCCTTTTAATATTACTATATTATTATATGTTATATTAAAACTTTCATTTTCTAGTATCACTTTATCCCCAGCATAAAGTAATACATTATCAAATATTAAGCGATAATCACTGCATTTATTATTTAACTGCTTTATATTCATTAACTTTTACACCTTTTTAAAATATAAAGGCGGCTTATCAATAATAAACAAGCCGCCATAATTATATAATCATTATAATCTTTTACACAAGTGTTCTAAACCTTGTGCCATCAAGTGTATCGATAATTTCAACACCTTTTTCAGCTAATTCTGCACGAACGCTGTCTGCAAGAGCAAAATCTTTATTTTTTCTAGCTTCTGCTCTTTTTGCAATTAATGTTTCCACTTCGCTTACAGGTATTTTTAAGTTGCTTTTATACCATTCATCTGCACTGTGGTTTATGATACCAAGCACTTTTGAAACAATATCAAAAATATAACTGCTCACTTCTTTTAAGTATTCTGCACTGTCTGTATCAGGTTTTCCTGCAATAATAGTATTGCCCATTCTAACAATCTCAAAAATTGCAGCTACTGCTTTTGGAGTATTAAAATCATCATTCATAGCTTCTTCAAACTCTTTAATAAAATGGCCTTTCATATCGCATATTTCCTGCTCCATATTTTTACCTTTTTTAGAACCAGTTAAATGTGATACTTCATCAAGGAAAATATATATTCTATGCAGTGCAGAAGATGCTTCTTTTAATTTATCTTCAGAATATTCAAGAGGCTGCCTGTAGTGAGTCATTAAAAATAAAAGCCTTAATGCTTCTGGGTGACATATTTTTAAAATATCACGGATAGTAAAAAAGTTATTTAATGATTTTGACATTTTTTCTTTATTAATATTTACAAAACCATTATGTATCCAGTAGTTTGCAAAAGTAGAGCATGATATGGCTTCAGACTGTGCTATTTCATTTTCATGGTGTGGAAATATTAGATCCTGACCACCGCCATGAATATCTATATGGCTGCCTAAAATGGCTTCACTCATAACACTGCATTCTATATGCCAGCCAGGTCTGCCCTGCCCCCATGGAGATGTCCATGAAGGTTCCTCTGGTTTTGCTGCTTTCCATAATGCAAAATCAAGCGGGTTTTCTTTTTTATTATTTACATCAACCCTTGCCCCTGCCATCATATCTTCTAAATTTCTGCCAGAAAGTTTGCCGTATTCTTTAAAAGAATTTACTCTAAAATATACATCACCGTCTACTGAATAAGCGTTGCCTTTTTCTATTAACCTTTCGCAGTAGTTTATCATTTTTTCTATATATTTTGTAGCCATTGGAGTATAAGTTGGCCTTTTAATATAAAGACTGTCCATATCTGTATCATGCTCTTTTATAAATCTTTCTGACAGGTCTCTCCATAACTCATGGTTTTCATTAGCACGGTTAATAATTTTATCATCAACATCAGTGAAATTTTTAACAAATGTAACATCATAGCCTTTATATTCAAAAAATCTTCTAATAACATCAAAAGCAACAGAACTTCTGCCGTGGCCTATGTGAGTATAGTCATATACAGTAACACCGCATACATACATACCTACTTTACTTTCATTAATAGGCTTAAATTCTTCTTTTTTTGAAGTCATTGTATTATAAAGTGTGATATTCATATATTCTCCATTATTAATTATTTTTCATAACCGTATAACTTGATGATGCTAAAAGGCTTTTTGTATATTCTGATTGTGGATTTGAAAGCACTTCTAATGTGTTTCCATATTCTTCCAGCTTTCCTTTCTGCATAACTGCTATATTTTCACATAAGTTTGAAACAACTGCTAAACTATGGGATATTAATATAAGGGTAATTCCATTTTTTTGCAAGGATTTCATTAAATTTAAAATCTGTGCCTGAACTGATACATCAAGGGAGCTTACAGGCTCATCTGCAATAATCACTTTTGGATTAATGGATAAAGCACGAGCTATTGATATACGCTGCCTTTGTCCCCCTGAAAATTCATGTGGATACCTTTCTAAATATTCATAAGGCAGCCCTACCATCTCCATAAGCTGTTTTAATCTTACTTGTATTTCATCTTTATCTTTTGTAATGTGCTGCTTTATACCGTCACTTAATGCAGATTTGATTGTAAGTTTTGGGTTAAGTGTATTATTAGTGTCTTGAAACACCATCTGCACATTTTTCATATATTCCTGTTTTTCATTTTTTGATAAAATAGATATATCTTTACCATCGTAGAGTACTCTACCCTTATCTGCTTTATATATGCTGCACATAAGCCTTGCAATAGTTGTTTTGCCGCTGCCAGATTCTCCTACAATACCAAGAGATGAGCCAGAAGCAGCACTTAATGAAACATTATCAAGTGCTGCAAAATGCTTACCATGATTGAAAAAACCACTAGATGTATAAAAATACTTACTTACCTGTTCAAGTGATAAAATATTACTATCCTGCATATTCTTCTAATTCCAGCCTTTTTTCTTCCTTAATCTTATTATAAGAGCCTATTACTACTAATAAATTACTTATAATTAAAGTAAAAAAGAATAAATTATATATAAATATATTGTCTTTAAAACCTTTATGAAATAAAATATCTATAATATTAATCAAAATTAAAATAATTGATAATCCAAAGCCTGCTGCTATATAGTGGTTATATTTGTTAACACACATTGCAATTACAACCATTGTTGAATATAAAAATACATAAATATATTCAACAGGATATACTCTTAAATCAGTAATAAGCATATTTATAGGTGTAAAAAGCAGAACATACACTTCACCAAGAATAACTGATGAAATAACAAACATAGGAAATACATCATTATAATTTTTAAAAAGCAAAAAAAGACCTAAAAACACATAAAAAGCAATTATATGCCTAAAATAAAAAAATGTTGTCATTATATCTGAATCTATCTGCTCCCCTGCTGTAATATTAAATACAAAAGGTATCATCCACATAAATACTGAATATATAACCATAGCTATTGATGAATAATATAATATCACGTATATATGTTTCAGCTTAATGAAATTTACTATTTCTCTAAAATCATTCCAAAGCATAGCTGCATATCTTGCTGTATCAGACTGATAACTGCCTTTGTTATATGCCACCCTGCTTAAAAATACAAATATAGATATTAGCTCTATAAAAGCATAAAAAGATATATTTAATGAATGAACATCATAAACAATCATACCTTTAAATGCAACAGAATCTTCAAGCATAAATAATGCTGATAAGAAAAAGCTGATAACAGAAAGTATTTTTATAATATCCCTGCCAAAAGTAGTAAAATAAAGCATACCAATAAAAAGCATTGCAACAGAAACTTTATAATAGTTGATTGTAAAATATACAGCATCATTTGAAATAAAAAGCTGCTCAAAGCCTAAAAAGGAAAAAACTATATTTGTATATATAATAAATAAAATACTGCTTAACCCCATAAAAGCGGATAAAAATCTGCCTGAAAGCATAAGAGCTGTTCCTTGTATAAAAATGGCTGCACATATAACTATATGCAGTGATAAAGAATAGCCTACAATAAAAATATAACCGATAGCTATAATAACAAAAAAACAGGTTAATAAAGAAAGATAGTCTATAATATATTCTTTTGAATACCATATAGAATATTTAGAAACAGGGTAATATTCTACACCACTTTTTTCTAAATAATCAAGCCTGTGAACAGATGGTGCAACTGAAAATACAAAATAGACTATGCCCACAGCTTTTAATACAAAAACAATAAAATCAATTAATTTTATTTCATAAAGCCTGTCAAGCAGCTCTATATTTCCTATGCTGTAAAAAAAATGACCAAATAAATATATTGATAAAATAATAATTTTTAAAAAGCCTGCGGTATAAAATAAAGAAATACTGAAAAAAAAGTTAAGAAAAGCTTTTTCAAGTTTATCAAAGATTTTATATTTATTCGGTATAATATCTACATAAGAAATATAGTCTTTAGCATTTATAAGCCTGCCTGCAAATACCCGCAAAGACATTAATGCAGTAATAACCACACATACATAAAACATAAATTCAGCAGCTGATGAAATTGCTGGAACAGCAAAACTGATAAGGATTAATACAGAGCCTGTAAAAAATAACACAGTAAGACTGGCAGCAAAATAACACCAAAATTCATACCGTGAAAATGGTTTTATTTTAAATATAAAGTATTTAAAAAAATCTTTTGCAATAAGTTTGAATAATATAACCGCATTGAAAAGACTGTGTTTTAAAAAAATTTTTTGTGTGTAATTTTTGGATGCAGCTTCTTTTAAATCAGTAACCAAAAAACACTCTCCTTTTTTATTTAGAATTATATGTATTATATATAAAAATTAAAGCTGCTGCAATATATTATTATTAAGAAAATAAGCCTTAATAAAACAAATTCTATGTATACTGCTTTATTTTTTTATATGCAGCTATTAATGCTAAAAAAAACTGCCATAAAAAGAGATATAAAAAACAACAAGTGAATTTTAATATGAATCACTTGCAAAAACACTAAACAGTAATACAGCAAACAGCATGATTGAAAATGAAAAATCATAAACCATAAGCTTACTGTATTTAATAAGAGTTATAGATAAAATGCAAACAACAGCATTAACAGCTGTATATAAATATTCTATTTTTATAAATCATAAATTCAGGAAATGCACTACAAATTAAGCAAATGATATAAAAAGTAAAGTGTAAAACTAATATATTTATGTATACTGCAATAAAATGAGCTTTTGTATTAATAAAAAACTTTTTAACAAAAATTTCAGTAAATACTGCTTTATGATGCCTTATATCTGACTTTAAATGGATTAAATACCGCTGAACGAT
>CAJUJZ010000032.1 GCA_910586745.1 uncultured Mucispirillum sp.
ATATTGAACCAAATTCATCTTTTGAGTTTATAGGTATAAAATCAATATCTTTGCATTCATGATGAAGGTATGCAAAAAATCTTTTGAAATTATATTCCAAAGCTTTCATACTTTTAATAATATTTGCATAAAAAAGGTATACAAAAGGGAAGAATATTATACAGAATACTACTACCCCTATAAACAATGATTTAGCAATAATGCTTTTAAATTTGCTTATAATATTTATAGAGTTATTATCAACATATTCCTGCAATGTATCTATATATACACCTGTTGATATCCATATATTTTCTGTATTTGGAATAATTACCGCATAACCTATTTTATCTGCTATTCCTAAACTTCCATCTGGTTTAGGTTTTGAAAATACAAAATAAACGAATTTACCTTCATTATTTTGTGTTTTTGCGGTTTCAAATAATTCTCTTACATAATAAATACCATTATCATCTTTTGTATCATAGAGAGATTTACCAATTAAATCTTTTCTAGTAGGGTGAGCTACTGGAGTATGCTCTTTATAAACAAAGAAATATCCGCTTTTATCTTCTTCAAAACGAAATTTATCAATTGCATTATCTATAATTTTTATTTGTTCATCTTCAGGTAGTCCTTTTACTAATTCTCCTAAAGATGCTGCCATAGAATCTGTTGCAAGTTTTATTTTTTGCTCCACTTCTTGTTTAAGCAATACATGAATTTGACTGCCTGTTTCTTTTGTCATTTTTCTTTCATGCAACATAACTATCATTAATATAGCAATAATGCCTATAAATACACTGCATACCAATACAAATACTTTAAATTTCATAGAAAGATACTGCATATATCAATCTCCATTATAATATATAATATGATTTAAAATATTAATATTCACGACTTTTCAGCATAAGGAAAAGTCGTGAGTTTAGCATATTAATAAATCCTGTCTTGTAATGATTCTATTTTTGAACTTTTTGGACTTGATGGTTGTGGTTTTCTGCCAAAGCATACACCTAAATTTTCATGTAATGCAAGAACACCTAAATCAACATGTCTTTGAACAATAGCATCTTTAGTTACCATATAGCGTATTTCACCATTGCCTGTAATATGTGATACTGTAACACCATGAATATTATCAATTAAAAGCTGAACTGCTGCTGCACCAACTTCTTTACCAAAGTTTGCATCATAAGCAGAGCTTTCTCCACATCTTACAATATGACCAGGATTGACATCTCGCACTTCAGGTATTTCAAGAAGCCCTTCAACATACATGCCAGTTTCTTTCATAAATTTTTTAACATCAGGATCAGCTTTAAGCATTTCTTCTATTTTATTTTTAACAAATTTACCAGCACCTGCAAGTTTAACATGACCAAAAGCATCTTTTGCTCCTCCTTCAGAGAAAAGGTTACCGTTTTCATCTTTAACACCTTCTGCAACTACTATTGTATATGTTCCAGCTTTAACATCGCTTGCTAAAATTCTTCTCATATAAGTATTTTTAATATGTTCATATACTGCATTAAAATCAACTGGAACTTCTGGTATTAAGATACAGTCAGCATCTGCTGCAATACCGCCGCGAAAAGCTGTGTGGCCTGCATATCTGCCAAAAACTTCCATAACCATTATTCTGTTATGAGTTCTGCCTGTTGTTTTTAAATCTTCAAGTATAGTTGCGATTTTATTAATAGTAGAATCACCGCCAACAGAATATGTTTGTAAATCTAAATCCATAGTTTTAGGAGCATGAACAACAGGAATACCATTTTCATGAAGGTCAACAACAACACTGCCTGTATCATCACCACCAGATATTACAAGACCATCAATATTGAATTTTTTAAGTCCATCAACTATTCTTTTATATTTATTATCGTCTTTAATTTTAGAAATTTTAACACGAGAGTGACCAGCTTCACTTCCTGCTCTGATAGATTTAATATCTTCGCTTCTAGCACAATTTAAACTTGTCAGGCTTTCAAAATCAACTAAATTATAAAGACCAGCATAACCATTAGGTATAACTAATGCACCAATGCCTTTTGATTCTGCCATTAATGCAGCTCCTCTAACAACTGCATTAAGACCGCCGCAGTCTCCTCCTGCTGTAATAATTCCAATGTTACGAATGTTACCCATAAAACCCCCTGATTTTAGTTTTTTATTGATTTATCAAATTATAGTATGAAGAGTAAAAAAAGTCTATATTTATCTTAAAAAAATTTATTTATTGATTATATTATAAGTTTATGAAATATACATATAAAATCTAACTTGTTATTATTAATAATATATGATAAAAAAATAACTTAAAAAAATACAAGGTAGTAAAATTGTTTGATAAATCTCTTTTTTATAGTTCACTTAATACTTTAAGTTTTGGTAAAAATATTTTTATTTATGATAAAGTTACATCTACAAATGATGTTTTACTTAATGGAGAATTTTCTTATGGTTCTGTAGTTATTACATTATTACAGACAAAGGGTCGCGGCAGAAGTGGCAGAAGCTGGATAGATACAGGTTCATCATTAATTTTCTCTATTTTATTAACTGGACTTTCCTCTGAAATGCTTATGCCATTTAATATTATTGCAGGTTATTCTGTATGTAATGGTATTTCATTATATGCAGAAACAAAATTAAAATGGCCTAATGACTGTGTTATAAATGATAAAAAAGTAAGTGGTATGCTGCTTGAAGCTTCTTTTACTGGAAATAATGCTGCTAAAATTGTTTTTGGTGCAGGTATTAATGTGTTTAATAAAGATTTTCCTGAAGATATTGCTTATAGAGCTACATCAGTTTATCTAAATACTAATAAGGAAATAAAAAAAGAGCTGATTTTAGCTGAGATTTTAAACACTATGGAGCATATGCTGGACCAGTATAAAAAAGGTTTATTAAAAATAGAAGATTTATGGCAGAAATATTCTGCAAATTATAATAAAAAAATATCTATTCATATAAACGGCATAAAAAAAGAAATGATAGAAAAAGGAATACTGCCAAATGGAGAATTGATTGTGCAGGATATTAATACAAATCAAATATCAAATATAAATGTTGGAGAAATAGGGTATGATTTTAACGGTTGATATAGGTAATACAAATACTGTTTTTGGTATATATAATAATGATAAATTAATATATAAATTTAGAATACAGTCTATACATGACAAAACTACTGATGAATATGCAAGCCTTTTGCTGACTTTACTTGAAAGAAATAATGTTCCTGTTGCTGATATTGAAGGTGCAATCATTGGCAGTGTTGTGCCGCAGCTGCAGTATACTTTTACAAGAATGATAAAAAAATATTTAAAAATAAATGCCTTGCTTGTTAATAGTGAAATAAAAACTGGTATTACTATGCAGATAGATAATCCAAAAGAAGTAGGGGCAGACAGAATTGCTAATGCTGTTGCAGGCGTAAGAAAATATGGCAAACCATGTATTGTAATTGATTTTGGCACTGCTACAACTTTTGATATTATCAATAAAAATGGAGCATATATAGGCGGTGTAATTTGCCCTGGTATTATGCTTGCATCTAAAATGCTTCGTTCAAATACTGCTCAGCTGCCAGAAGTTAGTATTAAAAAACCTGCATCTGTTATTGGTAAAAACACTGTTCACCATATACAGTCTGGTATCTATTTTGGTTATTTAGAAATGATAAACGGGCTTTTAAGAAGGGTGCTTAAAGAAGAATTTGCTGATGAAAAAGTAAATGTAATTATTACTGGTGGATTAGGTAATGATATATCAAATGATATGGAGTTTAAAGTAGTATATGAGCCAAACCTTACATTAGATGGGCTTATGATGTTGTATCAGAACAATATATAACTTATTTATAAATAAAATAATATACCTAATAATTTGTATAAAATATGAATTTTTTTCAATGTAATTAAAAAAATATGTTGAAAAAATATAGAAAAATAGTAGACTAATCTGTGAAAAATATGAAGTATAGTTATGGAGAGCATAATGAGTGAATTAGGAAGTCTTTTAAAATCAACTAGGGAAGAACAGAAAAAATCAATACAAGATGTAGTTGATGATACAAGAATCAGAGAAAATTTTATTAAAATAATAGAAGAAGGAAGATTTAAAGATTTACCATCATATTTACATGCTTATGGATTTGTAAAAAAATATGCAGAGTTTTTAAAGTTAGATTATGAAAATGTTGTTTGGCCGCTTTTTGCAGAAGAATGCCCTAAAGAAGGAGCACCAGCACAGTCAAAAGATATTACTCAAGAAGAATATACTCCATCTACTACAGAAACAAGTTTTTTAGAAAATGAGAAAAAAAGCAGTAAAAAAAATGTTACAGTAATACTGCTTATTATAGTTCTGCTGCTTATTGGTTATGGTGGATATTATATGTATTCAAGCAGTATCTTAAATAATACAATTACTATTGGCAGCAGTAAAACTGTATCAGATACTCCAGTGCCTGCTACAGTTGTAGAGCCAGAACCTGCTGTTACTTTTGCAGGTGATAATACAAGCGATAATAATTCATATTTTAATTATTACGGTACATCAATTTATGCTGATAATAATACAGATAATATAACAATAAATGCTTATGATAATATTACAGAGCCAGCATATGTTGACCCATTATTTGCACAAACTATTCCAACACCTGTTGTTTTATCACCAGAAAAAGTAAAAGTAAAATTTTCTGAAAACTGCTGGTTTAAATACAGCACAGATAAAGGTGAAAGAAATGAAGTTAATGCAAGACGAGGCACAGAAATAGAAATAGAGTTTGATAAAACATTTAGAATAGAAATAGGTAATGCTGTTGCAGTATCAATGGAGTATAACGGACAGGAATATTCTAATTTTGGCAACAGAAATGTTGTTCGTATATTAAATTATGAAGCACAAGATGGCAAACTAGAATTAATTAGAAGATAAGTTCAAGGTTCATATAATGTTAAAAACAGCAATTTTTATTAATGATTATTTATTATTACTAGATTTTCTTTCTAAAATAGAAGAAGAATTTCCACTTTTGGAATATACTGTATTTGGAGATAAAAAATTTGCAGAATCATTAGAAGATAGTGCAGAAGGGTATGTAGAAACAGATTTATCTCTTTTAGAAGATGCAGAACTTTTAATTATGCTTGCAAAACCAATGCATGATGAAAAAGTTATTAAAAATTTTGATGGTACTATTATTGATATTACTGGTTATGAATTTTCTCCAGATGCAGAAGTATTCAAAGTGTATGAGCCTGTTAGAAAAATTTTAAGAAATATTGCAGTGCCTGTATCAGATGTTTCTGTTGTGTTATCTTTACCTGTATGTATTTATGGCAGGCAGGGTGTTGAAGATTTAATGCAGCAGACAAGAAGTATTTTTACTTTTGATGAAACCAAGAGCTTAGTTTTTCATAACAGAATAGCTTTTAATAAACATTACAATCCTGTTACAGCAGGTCTTCTAGTAGGTAAAACTGTTGATGATTTTGCTACTTCAGGTGGTGATATATCTATTAGAATATCTCCATTATCTACGGTTTTTGAGATGGATGTTTTTGCAAAAGATATGTTTGGCTTAAAAAATGATGAAGGATATTTTCCAACTGAAAGTTTTTTTACTGCATCGGATGTTTCTGAACGCAGTGATATTACTGTTATACCAAGAAGAAATGGTCTTACTTTTGTTGGAGATTATGTTCGTGTTTTAATAGAAGATATTATTAAACAAATGAAAGAGGTAATTTAATGAATCCAATTTATTTAGATAATATAGCTGGAACAAAACCGGATACACGAGTTGTTGAAGCTGTTATGCCTTATTTAACAGACAAATATGGCAATCCAGCATCTCATTTTTATCCACTTGGAAGGGAAAGTTACAGCGCATTAAATCAAGCTAGAAAACAAGTAGCTGATTTAATTGGAGCAGAAAAAGCTGAAAATATCATATTTACATCTAATGGAACAGAATCAAACAATATAGCTGTTAAAGGTATTATGGCTTTAAGTGGTAGTAAAAAGCATATTGTTATAAGTGAAATAGAACACTATTCAATTCAAAATCCAGTATTAAAGTTAACTAACTATGGTTATACTTTTACAAAACTGCCTGTTGATAAAAATGGCAGAGTTTCACCAGAAAGTGTTGTAAAAGCAATAAAAGATGATACTGCTCTTGTTGCCATTGCTCATGCAAATCCAGAAATTGGTGTTATTCAGAATATTGAAGCTATTGGTAAAATATGCAAAGAAAAAGGTGTTCATTTCCATGTAGATGCTGTTGCATCATGCGGCTTTATTGATATTGATGTTAAAAAAATGAATGCATCAACATTAACTATTACAGCACAAAATTTTTATGGTATCAGAGGAGCTGCAGCTTTATATATTGCACCAGAAGTAAAGATTGCTCCACTTTTTGATGGTGGTTTTCAGGAAAGAGGTATCAGAAGTGGAAGTGAAAATATTCCTGCTATTGTTGGTCTTGGAAAAGCATGCGAAATTGCTAAAAATGAAATGGCAGAATATACTGCAAAACTTACAAAATTAAGAAATAAATTAATTAAAGGGTTAACAGGACAGTATGATTTTCTGCATATTACTGGTGATATAGAAAACAGACTTCCTTATCATGTAAGCTTTTGGGTAGAATATATTGAAGGTGAATCACTTTTAATGTGGTATGCTCAAAAAGGTGTATATTGTGCCAGTGGTTCAGCATGTTCATCTAACATATTAGCAGAAGATGAAGATGATTTACAGGCATCTCATGTATTAACAGCTGTTGGTGTTCCTACAGATATTTGTGCAGGCTCTATAACTATGAGTCTTTCTAAATATATTGAGGAAGAAGATATTGACTATGTGTTAAAAGTAAGTCCGGAGATTATTGATAAACTTTGTGCAATGAGCCCGGCATTTGACTCGTCAAAAATAAAAAAATAAATATATACAGGAGTGTAAAATGGCAGCAGGACCATATAGTGATACAGTTATGGATCACTTCACAAACCCAAGAAATATGGGAGAAATTGAAGATGCAAATGGTGTTGGCGAAGTAGGCAACCCATCTTGTGGTGATGTAATGAAATTATACTTAAAAGTGAACAACAATGGGGTTATTGAAAATTCAACTTTTAAAACTTTTGGCTGTGGAGCAGCTATTGCATCAAGCTCTATGACTACAGAAATGTTAAAAGGAGCAAAAGTTGAAGATGCATTAAAACTTACAAACCAAGCCATTGTTGATGCATTAGGTGGCTTACCACCTGCAAAAATTCACTGCTCAGTTATGGCAGAAGAAGCAGTAGAAGCTGCATTAAAAGATTACTATACAAAACAAGGTAAAGATGCATCAATTGTAGACAGCATGAAAGCTGAATTAAAAAAAGATGCTGAATAATAATTATATTTAGGAGAGGAAAATGGAATTAAAAGAAAAAGTTCAACAAGTATTGGATAAAGTTCGTCCAGGTTTACAGGCTGATGGTGGTGATGTAGAACTTATCAGTATTGAAGATGGTGTTGTAAAAGTTGCTTTAAGAGGAGCTTGTGGCAGCTGTCCTTTCAGCCTTATGACATTAAAACAAGGTATTGAAGCACGCATTAAAGAAGAAATTCCTGAAATTAAGGAAGTTGTTTCAGCATAATATAACATTTTTTAGATTTAAAATTATTTATAAAATATAAAAGGCATACATAATATAGACATGTATGCCTTTTTTTTATTGAAAAAAAATATAAAAAATGATATATATTGATATACATAAAACTATACATTAGTTTTTTATTAGGTGTATATATTGGGAGAAAATATTATGGGATTGGGAATTTTAAAATTCAAATTTAACAATTTCTTGTGGATCATTGTTATTGGTATGATGGCAATGATTGTTTCTTTTGTTTTTTTTATGACCTTAATTTATAATGCAACAAAAGAAAATGAACAGCTTACATTTGACAGCATTGATATGGTATCGTATGGGTTTATGGTATCAAAAGCATCAGATTATTTGACAGCTCAGGCAAGAGTATATGCAGCTACTGGAAACAAAGAGTATTATGATAATTACTGGAATGAAGTTAATAATAATAAAACAAGGGATAAAGCTATTGATGCATTAATAAAATTAAAAATTCCTGCCAATATCCTATCTTATGCTGAACAGGCAAAAAATAGTTCAGATTCTTTAATCAAATTAGAGGAAGCATCCTTTGAAGCTGTTGCAGCAGGTGATTTGCAAAAAGCAACACAGATTATGAGCAGCAAAGAGTATGAATCTGGAAAAGTAAAAATTTCTGCTTTTTTAACTACTTTTGAAAATGAAATAAAAGCATTTTCATCTGCTGAAGCAAAAAAATCTGCATCTGAAACAGTAACTATAATAATTATGTCGTTAGTATGTATAGCAAGTGTTGCTGTTTTGTTTTTAATTTTCTTATATTTTTTTATAAGCAGTCTAAAAAAAGCATTAAACATTTTAGATAAGTTATTTATATGTATAGCTGATGGTGATATGACAGTAAAAGCTCCAGAGTTAGCAGGTACATCAGAAATATGTGCTACATTTAAAAATATTAATGTATCTCTTGCAAGTATCAGAGAGATATTGCAAAATGTTACAGAAGCAACAGAAGATGTTGCATCAAGCAATAATCAGCTTGCATCAACTATGGAAGAATTATCTTCAACTTTTTCAGAGCAGGCTCATCAGGTAAGTGATACAGCTATTAGTTTAGATTCTATTAATTCTACAGTGAAAGTAACTGTTGATTCATTAAAATCAAATCAAGAAGTAGTTGATAATACAGTTGTTTCTGCAAATGATGGTGAAAAACAACTTACAGATTTAAAATTAAGTATGGAAAAAATTCATACAGATGCAGATTCTCTTTCTGATACCATTACTAGTCTTGCAAATTCTTCCAGCGAAATTGGTAATATTGTTACAGTAATTAATGATATTGCAGACCAGACTAATCTTCTTGCATTAAATGCAGCTATTGAAGCAGCAAGAGCAGGAGAAGCGGGAAGAGGGTTTGCTGTAGTTGCTGATGAAGTAAGGAAACTTGCAGAAAGAACACAAAAAGCAACCAGTGAAGTAACTACTATTGTTTCTACATTACAGCAGGAAGCATTAACTGCATCTTCTGCTATGGGTATGGAAGCAGAAAAAGTAAAAGAAGGTGTTAATAATATTGAAAGAACAGAAGATGTGTTTAATAAGATTTTTACAGGTATTGATGGTATAAATAGTGTAATGAGTACTATTAGAGAAGATATGGATAATGAATATTCTACAGTTCAGACAGTTCATGAAACCGCAACAATTATTGCTGCTGGTATTGAAGAATCAAGCAACGCAGTAAATGAAGTAACTCAAACTATTGAGCATTTGCAGGAAAGAGTAGAAACACTCAAAATGATGCTTACAAGGTTTAAAGTAAAATAATGTTTTTAGTCTGCTTAATAAATATATTATTAGACAGATTATATATTTTTAGAATATATCAGGGCGGGGTGCAATTCCCCACCGGTGGTAAGTTTTTATAACAAGCCCACGAGCCTTTTTGGCAGATTTGGTGCAAATCCAAGGCCGACGGTATAGTCCGGATGAAAGAGAATATTTTAAAATATAATTTTATATATTAAATTTTAAAAAGTCATTTAAAATTTTAACAACAAAACAATACTTATGTTTATTTGTTAAAATCACACCAGATATTTGATATCAATATTCATGCCTTGGTATATTCTATACTATAAGAGGTATAGATTATGTCAAAGAATTTTCAGGAAAAAATTCAATCAGCAGTTAAAGCACTGCAAAGCGGAAATGGTATCATCATAACTGATGATGAAAATCGGGAAAATGAAGGTGATTTAATTTTTGCATGCAGCACTCTTACAGAAGAGCAGGTTGCTCAAATGATTAGAGACTGCAGCGGGATAATATGCCTTGTTATTAATGAAGAAAGAGCAAATCTTTTAAATATACCATTAATGACTTTTGTTAATAAAAGTAAAAATCATACTAATTTTACTATTTCTATTGAAGCTGCAGAAAATATTACAACAGGAGTTTCTGCTCAAGACAGGCTGACAACTATATTATGTGCATCTAAAAAAGATGCATCAAAAGATGATATTGTAAGCCCAGGTCATGTATTTCCATTAATAGCTAAAAATGGTGGAGTATTTGAAAGGCAGGGACATACTGAAGCAACAATTGATATTATAAAAATTGCAGGCACTGGAGAGTTTGGCATATTATGCGAGCTTACAAATCAGGATGGCACAATGATGAAAGGTAATGATATTCTAAACTATTCTAAAAAATACAATATGCCAGTAATATCTGTAGAAGATATTGTAAATTATAGAAAGTTTTATAATATATAATCAAAACTACCTGTTAAACGGGTAGTTTGCTCTTTGGCTGTAAGCCACTATTACCTGCAGCTTCTATTGGTGCTTACTTGTTCAAGTCACATCGCAGCTAATACTATGTTATAACTGACAGTGATATTATTTTACCATCTGCCCTTTAAAAGGGGCATCATATTCTTTTACTCCTAATTTATCATGTAAGATATCTTCTTGGTCTTGTATATACTTTCTTATTGTTGCTTCATTTAAGCCAACTGTACTTACATAATATCCTGTTGACCAAAAATGGACGGTTATCAAATTAATATTTTAAATTGGCATGTCGTTCAAATATCATTAAAGAACTTTTGCCTTTTAAACAGCCAATTATACCTAACCAATTATACCTAACACACTATACTTTTTGGGGAATTGATAATAGTAAATGGATATGGTATGGCATTAAATAATATTCTAATATCTCTATGCCTTTATAATAATATAAACTTTTTATAATATCTCTTACGCTTTTTTGATATTTATTATAAATTATTTTTCTTCTATATCTATGTATAAAGATTATATGATACCTGCATAACCATTTACTGTGTGATAAACTGTGTGACATAAAATCTCCTTGTTATTATAGTTTGATGTGAGTTGAACAATTCATCTTACTATATAGGATATTTTTTCTATAAGGTTTTGTCATCTATTGGCACAGCCAGTAGTTTTTTGTTTCGCTATGCTCAACTCTCTAAAGAGTTAAAAAAAGGGCTGTTGGAAATCCAACAGACCTTTTCTATAAGTATATTTTATGCCTGATAAACTAATCTGCCATTTTTAAATGTATATAAGGCTCTTCCTTTTAATTGTTTATTTAAAAATGGAGTATTATATGATTTAGATTTATTTATTTCTTTTGTATATGTATATTCAACATCAGCATCAATGACTACAATATCAGCCTGTCTGCCTTTTGCAATAACCCCTAAATTTTCTTTCTTAAGTATTTTAGATGGATTATAAGACATTAGTTTTGCAAAATCAGTCCATGAAAGTCTGCCTTCATCAATTTTTTTAATAGTTAAAGGAACTGCTGTCTGGTAGCCAATAATACCAACTGGGGCAAGCCCAAATTCTACAAACTTTTCATCATCCTGATGTGGTGCATGGTCTGTAGAAATACAGTCAATAGTGCCGTCTTTAAATCCTTGTAATATTGCTTCAATATCTTCTTCCTCTCTTAATGGAGGGCTCATTTTATAATTAGTGTTATAAGTTAAGCAGTTTTCATCTGTTAATGTAAAATGGTGTGGTGTAGCTTCTGCAGTAACACTAATACCTTCATTTTTACCCCAGCGTACTATATCAACTGCTTCTTTTGAGCTTACATGGCTTATATGTACTCGTGATTTTGTAAGGCGTGCCAGCATAATATCTCTTGCAATAACTACTGATTCTGATTCAGAAGGGATACCGTTTAAGCCATTAATTGCAGAAATTCTGCCTTCATTCATATATCCATTGCCTTGAAGATTAGTATCAATAGCATGAACAGAAATAAAAGAGTCAAAATATCTAACATATTCTAATGCTCTACGCATAACTTCTGCATTCATAATAGTGTACCCATCATCAGAAAAACCGCATACACCATTTTCTATTAAGTCGCCCATTTCTGTAAGTTCTTCGCCTTTTAATCCTTTTGTTACAGCACCATAAGGCAGAGCATCAAAAAGTCCGTCTTTTTTTGATTTATTAATAATAAACGCAGCAACAGGAGCATTATCTATTACTGGTTTAGTATTTGCCATGCAACATGCAGTAGTAATACCACCAGCAACAGCAGCCTGACCAGCACTTCTAATATCTTCTTTATATTCAAACCCTGGCTCTCTCATATGTGAGTGCATATCTATAAGACCAGGAAGAACATATTTTCCAGAGCAGTCATATACATTATCTGCCTGAACATCTTCATTTGTAATATCTTCAATAATATTATCATTTATTAAAATATTACCTTCAGTTATTGTATCATGATTTACTATTTTGCAGTTTTTAAGTAATGTTTTCATATATATTTCACCATCTTTTATTTTGACATAGCAAGAAAACTTAATACTGCCATTCTGACAGCAACTCCATTTTCTACCTGATCTAATATTGCAGAATTTGCACTGTCAGCTACAACAGAAGAAAGTTCTACACCTCTGTTAATTGGTCCAGGGTGCATAACCATAACATCACTTTTAGCTTTTTGCATAACAGCAGGAGTAAGTCCAAAAAGTTTTGAATATTCTCTTTCTGATGGAATAAGAAGTTTTGCCATTCTTTCTCTCTGGATTCTAAGCATAATAATAACATCAGCATTTTCAACAGCTTCATCCATATTTTTGGCTATATTTACACCAAAAGCTTCAACACCAACAGGAAGCATAGTCGGTGGTGCAAAAAGTGTTACATTCATACTATAAGTTTTCATAGCCCAAATATTACTTCTTGCAACTCTTGAGTGAGCAATATCACCGATAATTGTAACATTTAATCCTTTAAGCCTGCCTTTTTGCAGTTTAATAGTTAAAAGGTCAAGCATACATTGAGTAGGGTGCTCATTAAGCCCATCACCAGCATTTACTATATGAGCATCTATATTATCTGCTACAAATTTTACTGAACCAGAATAACTGTGTCTTATAACTATAATATCAGAAGCCATTGCTTCAATATTTTTAACAGTATCCATTAATGTTTCGCCTTTTTGAGTGCTTGATGTAGATGAGTTTATGTTAATAACATCTGCTCCTAATCTTTTACCAGCTATTTCAAAAGAAGTTCTTGTTCTAGTAGAAGCTTCAAAAAATAAGTTTACAATAGTGCGTCCTTTTAATGTAGGGACTTTTTTAACTTCTCTTTGATTTATCTCTCTAAAGCTTGTTGCTTGATTTAAGATATAATCTATCTGCTCTATTGTTAAATCCTGAGTAGATATAAAATCTTTTTTATCATAAGTCATATTAAGCCTCTCTATCGCTTATAGTAACGCAGTCATCATCTACATTATCTATTTCTTTTACTTTTACATGTATAACTTCGCTTTTTCTTGTAGGGATGTGTTTTCCTGTAAAATCAGCATGTATTGGCAGTTCTTTATGTCCTCTGTCTACAATAACTGCAAGCATAATTTTTGCAGGTCTGCCATAATCAAGCAGAGCATCTATTGCAGAGCGGATTGTTCTGCCTGTAAAAAGCACATCATCAACTACTATTATAGTTTTACCATTAACATCAAAACCTATATCTGATGATTTTACTTCTGGCATATTTGAAATTTCTGATAAATCATCTCTATATAATGTAATGTCTAAAATACCAGATTTTAATGGTCTTTTATTATGGCGGTTTATGCTGTCTATAATACGGTTTGCAATATATTCGCCGCGTCTTCTAATTCCAACTATATAAGTATTATCATAATCATTAACTTTTTCAATAATTTGAAAGGTCATGCGCTCAATAATTGCGTGCATTTCTGCACTATTAATTAAGATTTTCTCTTTTTCCATAAATAACCTCCGCATATATGAACTTGTGTAAATAGTAAAAGTTATATAATAATAAGTCAATAATTTTATAACAAATATTAATAATCTATCCATTTATATAATATTTAAGTTGATTATTATAATTAAATTTTATAATATGCGAAATGATTAATTTTAAAGTAAGACATTTTGTGTTTAAATTAATTGTAATTTTTATTATTCCACTGTTTTTAAATGGTTGTGCATGGATAGCAGGTGTAGCTTTAGCTGGTGCTTTTTCTACAGTGGTTTTCACTGCAGGTTCAGTATCAGATATAGATAAAACAGAAAAAGCTCTTGCTGTAGAAAAATTAATATATGCTTTTGAAGCCAACAAAGGCACTATTAATGATTTAAGCTTTGTTGATGGATATGTTGAAGGTACTGTAGATAACCATACAGTAACTGCTTATATTTATACACGAAGAGATGGTGTGCTTGATATAAATGTAAGAGCTACAAAATATTTAATTTCTAATGCAGATGTTGCACAAAAAGTAATTGATAAATATAGGAACTATGTAAGATGATTAGACAAGCAAAAATTGATGATGCACCAGTTATTCAGCAGATAGTAAACCAGTATGCTAAAAAAGGACAGATGCTTCAAATCAGCAGGAATGAAATATATGAGAAAATATATGAATTTATTATCTGGGAAGATAGCGAAGCAATTAAAGGTGTTTGTGCATTACATCCAACATGGAGTGATACTGCAGAAATTCGCTCATTAGCTGTGGTTGAGCAGTATAAAAGGCAGAAAATAGGTCAGGCAATGGTGCAATATTCTTTAAAAAGAGCGAAAGAAACTGGCTTTACAAAAATTTTTGCACTTACATATATGCAGGATTTTTTTGAAAGCTGTGGTTTTAAAGTTACTGAACTTGACAGTCTGCCAAAAAAAATATGGACAGACTGTTTAAAATGCCCTAAATATCCAGACTGTGATGAAACTGCAGTAATTATTGAAATTTAAAATAAAAACATAGAAAGGATAATATGTTAGAAGAAATACTTCAAGAAATAGATGAGTTAAATCATAAAGTAAAAAGTTTTGCTCCAGCAGTAAAAGAAGATGTTTTACAGAAAAAAGTAGATGATATAGAAAATATGTCACTTACTGATAAAGACTTCTGGTCTAAAAAGGAATCAAAACATCTTTTAAAAGAGCAGTCTTCAATTAAAAAGTTTTTAGAGTCATATAAAAACCTTTTGCAGACAAAAGAAGACTGTGATGTTTTAGTAGAGCTTTATAAAGAAGGTGAAACTTCAGTAGAAAAGGATATAATAGATACTTTTTCTGAGTATAAAAAGAAGACTGTAGATTTTGAATTAAAACTTATTTTAAGTGACCAGCACGATATTAATAATGCAATCGTAACTATACATTCTGGAGCTGGTGGCACAGAATCAGATGACTGGGCATCTATGCTTTTTAGAATGTATTCAAGATGGGCAGAAAAAAACGGTTTTAAACTTGAGATATTAGACAAGCTTGATGGTGATGAAGCAGGAATAAAATCAATTACATTTAATATTATTGGTGAGTATG
Source organism: uncultured Mucispirillum sp. (assembly GCA_910586745.1). Classification (GTDB taxonomy): domain Bacteria; phylum Chrysiogenota; class Deferribacteres; order Deferribacterales; family Mucispirillaceae; genus Mucispirillum. The sequence goes on from CAJUJZ010000032.1 coordinate 15,515, forward strand.
GTTTTGGTTATTTAAAAGGTGAAAGCGGTGTTCACAGACTTGTCCGCATATCGCCATTTGATTCACAAAACAGACGCCACACTTCATTTGCTTCCGTATTTGTGCTGCCTGAAATTGATGATGATTTAGAAATTGAAATAAATGAAGCAGATTTAAGAATAGATACATACAGGGCAGGTGGAGCAGGTGGACAGCATATTAATACAACAGATTCTGCTGTCAGAATCACACATATACCAACAGGTATTGTTGTATCATGCCAAAATGAAAGAAGCCAGCATAAAAACAAAGCTTCAGCTATGAAAATATTAAAATCAAAGCTTTATGAATATGAAATGAAAAAACGATGCGAAGCTAAAGAAAAAATGGAAGACAGTAAAACAGATATTGGCTGGGGAAATCAAATCCGCTCTTATGTTATGCATCCTTATAAAATGGTTAAAGATTTACGCACAAGATATGAAACAGGAAATGTTGATGCTGTTATGGACGGAGAATTAGAACAGTTTATAAGGCAGTACTTGCTTTTTGCTGCGGGAATAGAAAATGAAAATAAATAGTTTAGATAATATGGGTATTATACCTCGCCCAACTTATGCAGTTATTGATATGGAAAGGTTTGGACATAATATAGATATTGCAAGAAATCTTTCTAAATCAGATATTATTGCTGTTGTAAAAGCAGATGCTTATGGCCATGGTGCAAAAATTTTAGCAGAATATGCTTATGAAGAAAAGCATGTAAGAAATTTTGCTGTTGCTACAATGATTGAAGGTATAGAGCTTAGAAAAATATTATCTTCTAAAGATACAAAAATTGTAGTGCTTGGCTATGTGAGCGATTCTTTTGTAAAGGAAGCATTAGAATCATCACTTACTCTGCCAGTTTTTGATTACAGATATGCAGAAATAATTTCTAAAGCTGCTAATGATTTAAGAATAGAAGCTCATGTTGCACTAGAAATTGATACAGGTATGAGCAGGCTTGGTTTTTCATATGAAATGCAGCTTTCAGAATTATTAAAGCAGTATAAAAATATTCATGTAGATTTTGCAATCAGTCACCTTGCAACTTCAGACTGTGATAACAGTTATGCTCATATTCAAACAGAAAGATTTGATAAATTTTTAGAGATTAATAAAGATTATGCTTTTGCTACAAGTTTTTTAAATTCATCTGGAATAGCTAATTTTGAAAACAGATGGACTTTTACACGCCCAGGTTTATTTTTATATGGATATGAATCTACAAATGTGCTAAAAGATTTACAGCCTGTTATGAGCTTATGGAGTGAAATAGCTCATATAAAATTTCTTAAAAAAGGTGAATCTGTTGGCTACGGCAGAACATTTTTTGCACCTAAAGATATGATAATAGGAGTTATACCAATAGGTTATGCAGATGGTTACAGGCGTTCATTTTCAAATAAAGGGTATGTGCTGGCAGGAAATATCAAATGTCATGTAATAGGTAATGTTTGTATGGATATGACAATGATAGATGTTACAGAGCTTGGCAAAAACTGTATTGGTCAAAAAGTGCAGATAATGGGTGATGATATTACCGCTGCCACATTAAGCAGATGGGCAGATACTATTGATTATGAAATATTATGCGGCATTTCAGACAGAGTGCCAAGAGTATATAAATATGAAGAAGGTTGCTTTGAAATTTTTTGAATTTATAGGTAAAATGATATTGGATATTATTCATATGGCAGGTAAAATGTCCATTTTGCTTTATGAAATATCAAAATCTATTTTTAAACCGCCATTCAGATTCAAACTTTTTGTTAAACAGATAGAATTTATAGGCTACAAGTCTATACCTATTATTATTTTAACAGGGCTTTTTACAGGTATGGTTTTTAGCCTGCAATCATTTAAAGGGCTTGATAATTTTGGTGCAGGAGAAATGACAAGTGGTTTGGTGGCTATGGCTATGATATGGGAACTTGCTCCTGTTTTAACTGGTATTATGGTTGCAGCACGAGCAGGCTCTGCTATGACTGCAGAACTTGGCACAATGAAAGTAACCGAGCAAATAGATGCTCTTGATGCTATGGCAGTAGACCCAATACATTATTTAGCAGTGCCTAGAATGCTTGCAGGTATGTTTTCTATGCCATTATTAAATGCGATTTGTATAATATTTGGGATTATTGGCTCTTATTTTGTGTTAGTTGGTATGATGGGAACAGGCAGTAGTATTTTTTTTGAAAATATGGTTCTTTATACAACATTAAGCGACATAATAGATAGTTTAATTAAATCATTTGTATTTGGGCTGATTGTTGTTAATGTAAGCTGCTATAATGGTTTTAATACAACAACTGGTGCAGAAGGTGTAGGTAAAGCTACAAATGTTTCCGTTGTAGAATCAAGCATTCTTGTATGTATGTTTGATTATATTTTAACATCGGTATTAATATTATGATTAAAGTTGAAAATTTATGTAAGTCGTTTGGCTCAACAAAAGTTCATAATGGTATAAATTTAGAGATAAAAAAAGGTGCTATTACCTACATAATAGGTCCATCTGGAACTGGTAAAAGTGTGCTTTTAAAGCAGCTTATGGGGCTTGTTAAACCAGACAGTGGTAAAATATATGTAGATGGTTTTGATATTACTACTGCTAATAAAAAACAGCTTTTAAAGGTAAGGTATAAATTTGGTATGCTTTTTCAAAATGCTGCTCTTTTTGATTCTTTTACTATATTTGATAATGTAGCATTTCCATTAAGAGAGCATAGAAAGCTTTCAGATGATGAGCTGCAGGAAATTGTTATTGAAAAATTAAGATTAGTAGGGCTTTCTGGTGTAAACCATAAGTATCCCTCAGAGCTATCAGGAGGTATGCGTAAACGGGTAGGGCTTGCAAGAGCTATTGCTCTTTCTCCAGATATTATGATGTATGATGAACCTACAACAGGACTAGACCCTATTATGACTGATATTGTTGATGATTTAATATATACTACTCAAAAAGAGTTAAATATTACATCTGTAGTGATTTCCCATGATATATCAAGTGTTTTAAAAAATGCAGATTATATTGGTATGCTTTATAATGGCAGAATAATACAATATGGAACGCCAGAGTATTTTAAAACTACAGATAACCCTTATGTAAGGCAGTTTTTTTCAGGCTCAAAAGATGGGCCAATAAAAGTTTATTAATAATTTTTTATGAATAGGAAGAGATGTTTAGATGAATGTAGAAACAAAAGTTGGTATTTTTGTAATAATTGGTTTTTTTATGGTAGCAGTTACTGCTGCAGTTTTTGGTAATTTAGAATTAAATTCAAAAGATGGGAATACTGTATATTTCCGATTAAATGATGCAACAGGTATTCGCAGTGGCACACCTATTATGTATAAAGGTTTAAAAGTAGGTGAAGTTAAAGATGTTATGATGAAAGATAATCAAATCTTAACTCGTGTGAATATTTATCATGAATTTGAAATACCTGATAATGTTCGTTTTAATGTAAAGCAGTCTGGTTTTGTGGGGCAGAAGTTTGTAGAACTGGAAGTAGACCATAATGTAAAATCTCAAGCACCACTGCAGAATAATTATGAATATGATGGCAGACAGTCTACTGCAAATTTAGATACAGTAATGGCAAAACTTAATGATGTGGCAGCAGAAATGACTGTACTTTTAAAAACTTTTAATGAAGTTGTTACAACAGAACAGTCTAAAGATGCTTTGCAGGATAGCATATCTAACTTAAAAGATATAACAGAAAGTGTTAAAAATATTGTTTCATCTAATGAACAGAATATTCAAGATGTTATTGCAAATGCTAAAAATATGACAGATATGATTGAAAAGCTTATTGCAAAAAATGAAAAAAATCTGAATACTTCTATAAATAATATTACAGAAATAAGCCAGACATTAAAAGAGTTTACTGCATCAGTAGATAAACTGTTTGCTAATAACCATGATAATATAGACAGCAGCTTAAAAAACTTAAAAGAAATTACTGATAAAGTTAACTCTACAATGGATGAAATAAAAAAAATTA
>CAJUJZ010000033.1 GCA_910586745.1 uncultured Mucispirillum sp.
AAAGTAATTTTTAAATCAAAGTTTGAATGAACTGGCTTTCCGTTTTTTAAGGCTGGTTGAAATTTGGCAGTTTTTAATGATTTTTCTGCTTCCTTATCAAGCCTTTCATATCCGCTTGACTGCACTATTTCATATGCAGTAAGGCTGCCTGCTTCATCAATATTAATATTAAAAATAATACTGCCTTCTTCTTTATTTCTTCTTGAAATTAATGGATACTCTGGTGCAGGTATATAGCTTGCATATCCTATTGAAAATGTGTCTGTCTTCTTGTATCCATCATCCCCTTTTTCAGCTGTTTTAAGTTCAGATTTTTTTTCATTTTTTTTAATATTTTTCCCATACAGGCTTTTTTCTGCTTTTTTCTCAATACTATTATCAGCCTGTTTTTGTGAAACATTATTTATACCGCTTATATCTTCTGCGTTCATTATCCCTTGTGATGCATGCATTATTTCTACACTTATATATGATTTTGCAGATGATAAACTATTATTGTTATTGTTTTTCATGTTATAATCAAATAATAAAGCAGAATGTAAAATTAAAGATAAAGCGAAACATAATATTAATGCTTTCATATTAAATTTTAGCCTTTAATCCTGCAAATATTTCTATACCTTTTGTTCCATACCCAGATATTTCTTCATACTCTGTATTTGTAAGGTTTGTCCCTTTTAAATATATTTGTATGTTATCATTTATCTGATAAGATATATTTGCATTTAATAAAAAGTAATCATCGTTTATACTGCTTTTTTCATAGATTGTAGCGACACTTTCACCATTATATATTAATCCTATACTAAATGTCAGCTTGTCTATTGGTATAATATTTATATATGCAGATACTTGATGTTCTGGTCTTCTTGCAAGGGGGTTGCCGTTCACATTAAAAGTTTGCAGCCATGTATATGCAGTGCCAAAATTAATATATTTTACAGGGTTTATATTTATTTCAGTTTCTATACCGCAGGTATGGGTTTTTGTTTCATTATAAAAGCCTGTTTTTATTTGGTTATTATCATCAATATATGAACCATACATAATCATATTATTATAATAATTATCAAACCATGATAACCCATAAGTTATTATTTTATTAAAAAGTCCATTTGTAAATCCTATTTCATAAGCAAAACTTTCCTGCATTTTTAGTGTGTTATTACCAAAGGCAGGATCATAAAGCTGATAAAGTGATGGAGATAAAGCACCATTGCCTGCAGCTGCTTTTATTTGTAAATCAATTTTTTTAATATTATAGGTAGATGAAACTCTATAAAGTGGTGCAAACTCCATGTCATCATCCTGCAGCCCCCTGAAAGCAATAATAGTAGTCCAGCTGTCAAAAAGATTTATATTTCCTTGAATATAGCCAGCATAGCTGTTTCTATTTTTATTACTTCCTAAAACAGATGACCGTGAATATATCTGGCTGTATTCATAGTTTATGCCTGCTGTTAAAGTAAATTCATCTACAATATAAATATTATTTTGAAAATCTGCTGCAAAAGTATGACCATCAAAAATATCATTGTCATTATTTCTTATTTGTGATGATGAACCATATATTCTATCTTGATACACATAGCTGATATTAAGTGAAGGCTCCCATATATCATTATAAAGATAACTTGTTTTAAAGGCAGCAGAAACCCTTTTTGTTTTCTGCATATAATCTTTATTATCATTATTTGGACCACCGCCATTATCTAAATCACTTGTTCTATCTATATAATCCACATAAAAAGATGTTTTTGAGTAATCATCAGGTTTTATTCCAAGGTATGCAGAGAAATGCCCCATTGCATCAGGGTCATTTTCAGTATTGCCATATTTATAAGCTGCTGCAGATACATTCTCATCATATAAATAAGAGCCGTTTATTCTATAATCTACAATATTTTTTGAGCCGTAAATGGAGGCAGAGCCTGTATAATACTGGCTTAAAAGTGAACTTTGTATTTGTGCAGAAGCCTGTACAGGTTTTTCACCTCCTTTTTTTGTAATAATATTAATTGCACCATTTATAGCAGAAGCTCCAAGTGATGCACTAAGCGGACCTTTAACAATCTCTATTTTTTCAATATTATCAACAGGTATTGATGATAAATCTATATCATTATTAATCCCTGCTGCATCACTTAAAGGAATACCGTCAAGCAGTATCATAGTTGAGCCGCTGTTTCCACCACGCATACTTATAGATGTAAGTTTTCCTGTCGCATTCTGCCTGATAACAATTCCTGGCACATAACGAAGTATTTCATCAAAAGTAGATGGGTTGACTGCCTGAATTTGCTCCTGTGTAATAGTAGTTATACCTATCCCTGCTTTTGACTGCTCTGTGGGAACTGCAAGACCTGTAACAAATATTTCTTGTTGATTATTATTTTGTTGAGCATAACCAGCTGTATTAAAAGAAAAAAAGTACAATGGAAAGATAAATATATATAAATATTTTCTCATACCTTCCTCCATAACTCAAGTGGATACTTGGCTGATATGTTTGCAGGTCTCCTGACTTACTTTCATCTTAAAACACGCCTTCCCAAATAAAACTTATCCAGTGGCATAATGTGTTTTAATCCAGATTACAGTCGCTTGAGCGGTTAGAGCATTTCACTCTATTCCCTTTTCAAACATAAAAAAATATAAGATATAAATCCAAATAAATCAAGTATTAATTTTACTAATATACCACTAGTTAATTTTGTGCTTGACAAAAGCCTAGAATTTCATACTATTGATAGAGTAGATATACAAACGGAAGTGTGGTGTAAATCCACCGCTGCCCCCCGCAACTGTAATATCGGACAAGTTCGTATTTATCCACCTGCAAGTTTAGCTTAATGGGAAGGAACGAATAAGGTTGATGATTAAGCCAGGAGACGATGTATATTTAAAAAAATATTCTTCGGGAGGAAGGCTATGAAATCTTATAACTCTTTTCTTTTTTTATTTAGATTTTATATTAATCATTTTACTTAAAAATTAACCTTATTTTACAATTTTTCTATTTATTTTTAATTTAGTGGGAGCATTTTTATGAAAAAATTTACTAATATTATTATGCCTTTGTTTGCAGTATTACTGTTTTCCGCTTGTTCGGAAAATGATGACAATGGAAGCAGCATTCTTTCACCGGCTGTTTTTAACGGTGTTGCAGATAATGCAATATTACATGATACCCCAAAAATTGGCACAGTGTCATTTAAACCAGCAAGCCATATAACAGGTAATTCTTTTAGCTGGCATATAGAAGATATGACTTTATCAAATGCAAATAACAGGGAAATGACAGCAGATTTCCACAGTGCAGGGTCATATATTGTTACATTAACCGTAGACGGAACAGAATATAGTGGCAGTATAATAATACCTGAAGAACAGTCGTATGAAATAGATATGGGGGGGGGACATACAATCATCTCTGATAAGGGGCAAAAAAGATTATTTATTTATGGTGATAATTCATTAGGTCAGTTATGTATAGAGAAAACTATACTTTCTTTAAAAGAACCAAGAATTTTAAAATCGTATACGGCTGAAATATCATCAGTTGCAGCAGGAAAAAATCATACACTTTTTACTGATAACAGCAATGTTTATGCTTGTGGTGATAATAGTTATGGTCAGCTTGGCACAGGATCTAGTGCAGAAGTTGAAAATGTAACAACTGTTTCTAATATAACAGCAGATGTATCATATAGAAGAATTTTTGTTTCAGCAGGCGGTGATATGTCTGTGGCAGGGCTGGAGTTTTTAGATGGTGCGACTCCTAAAATTTCAATTTATAACTGGGGTTATAACGATAATGCAGCAGATAAAACACAGTCACAAGCTAATCTTTTAATAAATGCAAATTCAAGAAATGAAGTTCTTTTTGCAACAGGAAATAATTTTTCTGTTTTAAGAGCAACAAGTAGTTATAATGTTTTTTCTTTTGGTATAAATGATAAATGGCAGCTTGGCAGAATACAGGGTGCAGGCACAGGCTATGATGCAGAACTAGTTAATCCTGATACTCATGTAGACAGCAATAAAACAGATATGGCTTCAGGTTTTGTATTTACTCCTTATGGAGAAGAACAATTAACAGGCGATTTTAGTCCTCGCTCATATTATCAAAATAATTATTTTGCAAAACTTGCAGCAGGTGATGATTTTGTAGTATCTATTAAAAAAGAAACGACAGACGATTCTGAATGGACTAGTCAGGATAAATATGCTGTATATGTATGGGGTAATAATGAAAATAATCAGCTGGGATTTCAAAATAAAGATGGTAACACATCTGTCCGCAGAGGAACTGCTTTATTTAATGCAATAGAAAACTCGGCTATGACAGAAGACCCAAATAAAGTTATACCAATAGTAAAAGAAATGGTAGAAGTTGCAGCAGGCAGAGCAGCCGGATATGCAATATCAAGCGATGGTATACTTTATGGCTGGGGAGATGACAGTAAAGGGCAGCTTACAAATAATAAAGCTCAAAATACTGTAAATAATATGGTATATGAAATAGCAAATCCTGCAAATTTAGAAGCAGGTTATAAAAAAGTCTGGGCAGGTGGCGATAGAGTTATTGTATTAGCGGGGGATAATAACTTATACACCTGGGGCGATAATACTAATGGCATATTAGGGACAAATAATGAAAATTCAGTAGTTAATGTGCCTGAAAAATTATATTTTAGTTTAGCTCCTATCCAGTAAAAATATATCCTGCTGTATATTATTAATACAGCAGGATATAGACTATTGAAAAAGTCATATATTATTTAAACTAGCAAATAATGTTTAAAATTATATATTAAAACTTAAAATGTATTTTTTTTGAAAATACCATATTAATCATTTTCTATATATTCTTTTAATTCCTTTATATTCATATTATTTCCAAGTCCAATCATAAGTTTTACAAGTGCTTTTTCAAGAGTAATATTTTTGCAGGATATTGCACCATATTTTTCAGCCATTATGCCAGCAGGGTATTTATCAAGATGCACTCCATCATACAGACACTGAGTAGCACAGACTATTGCAACACCTTTTTCTATAGCTTTTTTTATTGTCGGCATAAAATTATTTTCACATTCTTCTGTTGGCACACCACCTGCACCGCAGCCTTCTATAATAACAGCACGGTAACCTATATTAACAAGTACATCAATAATTTCTGGTTTTAATGATGGTATCATTTTTAAAACAAATACTTTTTCAGATATGTCTTTATAAAAAACTACTTTACTTTCTGGTTTTTTGTTTAATGTATTCCATATAATTTTTCCATTATCAGAAGTGCCTGCTGTTTCCTGATTAATAGATAAAAAGCCGGTAAAATTTTCACTATACACTTTTTTAGTGCAGTCCCCTTTATGAATAAGCCCATTAAAAGCAAGAAAAACACCGCAGTTATCACTGCAGGCTGCTAAAAAAGCATCATATACATTTCTGCAGGCATCTGTGCCTTCTGCTTTAATTGGAAGCTGTGAACCTGTAAAAACTATTGGTTTTGCAAGATTTTTTATAGCACATGCCAGCATAGAAGAAGAATAAGCCATAGTATCTGTGCCGTGAGTTATAACAAAGCCGTCATAATCATTATAGTTTTTTTCAATAGTATCAAGCATTATTATCCAGTGATGAGGGGATAAGTTAGAGCTGTCTATATTCATAATTTCTATTGTATCAATAGTGCATATATCTTTTAATTCTGGCATTAGGTTTATTATATCACAGCTTGACATTTTTGGCACAAGCCCATTATCAGATTGAATACAGGCAATTGTGCCGCCTGTTGTAATCATTAATATTTTTTTCATCTTTAATCTCCAGCTAATGTAATAATATTACAGCCCTTAATACCATAAGTAAAAAGGGCTGTAATATAAATTTTTAATGTATAAAATATGCTTTATTTTATATTGCTGCAGCAGCAATTACTGCCAGATTAAATATTTCTTCGGAAACAGCATTATTTTCAGCAACCTGTATGGGAGCAGAAAAGCCTTGAACAACTTTTGCACATACTTTAAAGCCGCCGAATAAAGTTAATGATTTAATAGCAGCATCAGCGGCCTGAGCATTGCTGAATACTAATACATTTGCATTACCGTCTGCATTTGTGTAGGGATATAATTTTGCAAGAGCAGGATTTAGTGCTGTTTCTAAATCTAAATCACCTTCTATTTTAAGTTTAGGGTTGACTTGTTTTGCAAGCTTTATTGCTTCCATAATTTCTTCGCTGTCAATAGATTTGCCAAAGCTGCCGTTAGATATTACTGCAATATTTGATTCAATATCTAACACTTTGCATATATCTGCAGTCTGGAGAATTATTTCAGATAAAGATTCTTCATCCTGTTCAGTATAAAGAGCAGGGTCTGCAATAATAAATGATTTATGCTTATTTGCAAGCAGAACAGCAGATGAGACTGTGTAGTAATCTTCATTTAAATCAACAGTATCTGCAACAGCAGCTAAAGTTGTTTCTAAATCTTTTAAAGCATATCCTATAAAAGCATCTATATCACCGTTATTTAAAACAGCACCAGCAAATCTGTTATAATGGCCGTGTTTTATTTCCTGAGCAGCCTGCTGCTGAGTAAGTCCAGACCTCCAGTATTTTTCATAGTGTTTATTGATAATTTTATCAGTATCTTTATATGTTTCTGGGTCAATAATAACCATATTTGCAAGGCTTATATTTAATGCTTCAGCTGTTTTTTGTATTTTTTTCGTATTACCTATAAGGCATGCAGTACCTAATTTAAGTTCTTGAAATTTAGCAGCAGCAGATAAAACTGACGCTTTATCAGCAAATGCAAAGCCTACTTTGCCTTTATTTTTTTTAGCCTGTTTATAAGCATATAAAAGCATTTTTTTTGCAGGGTTCATTCTTGCTTCAAGTATTAATCTGTATTCATCAAAATCTTTTATTGGTTTTTCTGCAACACCTGTATCCATTGCAGCACGGGCAACAGCTGTGCTTACAGCAATTAAAAGTCTTGGGTCAAAAGGTGTAGGAATAATATATTCTCTGCCAAACGAAAAGCTTTTGCCATTGTATGCTTTACTTACAACATCTGGCACAGCAGTTTGAGCAAGCTCTGCAATGGCATAAGCTGCTGCCATTTTCATTTCTTCATTAATAATAGTTGTGCGAACATCTAATGCACCTCTGAAAAGAAATGGAAAGCACATAACATTATTAATTTGGTTAGGGTAGTCACTTCTGCCTGTAGCCATAATAGCATCGTTTCTTATTTTGCTTACTTCTTCTGGAGTGATTTCTGGGTCTGGGTTGGCCATAGCAAATATAATAGGATTTTGTGCCATATTTTTAATCATTTCATCAGAAAAAGCACCTTTTTTAGAAAGTCCATATAATACATCTGCACCATTAACTGCTTCAGCAAGAGTTCTGCATGAACTTTCAGTTGCAAATTTTTCTTTATATTTGTTCATGCCTTTTTCTCTGCCTTTATATATTACACCATTTGTATCGCATAATATAAGGTTTTCTTTTTTTACACCAAGATTAACTATTAATGAAGCAATTGCAAGGCCTGATGCTCCAGCACCATTCATAACAATCTTAACTTCTTCAATTTTTTTGCCAGCAACCTTTAAAGCATTTAATAATGCAGCACCGCCAACAATAGCTGTTCCATGCTGGTCATCATGGAAAACAGGTATTTTCATTGTGCGTTTAAGTTCTTCTTCTATAATAAAGCACTCTGGAGCTTTAATATCTTCTAAGTTAATACCGCCAAAAGTAGGTTCAAGCAGTTGGCATGTTTTTATTATTTCATCAGTATTTTCAGAATTTAATTCTATATCAAAAACATCAATATCAGCAAATTTTTTGAAAAGTATGCCTTTACCTTCCATAACAGGTTTACCAGCCATTGCACCGATATTTCCAAGGCCTAAAACTGCTGTGCCGTTAGAAATAACAGCAACAAGGTTGCCTTTTGCAGTATATTTGTAAGCATTTTCTGGTAAGTCTTTTATTGCAAGACAAGGAACTGCGACACCAGGAGTATAAGCAAGTGACAGTTCATCTTGAGTATCGCATGGTTTTGTTGATATAACTTCTATTTTACCAGCAACTGGGCTGCTGTGATAGTTTAAAGCATTTTCAGTTAAGTCATTTTTTTTGTTCACAATGTCCTCCGATTTTGTGATGATTAACCTTAAATATTACTCTAAATAAATAAAAAATCAATATAAAAAAATAATTTATTAGAAATATTTTATATTTTTTTTGATTTTTAAAAGATATTTTTATGTATAAACAATATAAACTTATAAACAAAATAATAAGATAAATTATTAAAGATAAAAAAATATAAGCCGATATAATAAATTATATAGACAAAAGATGTTTTTAATTGTAAAAATATTAAATTGTCATTGATAATTATAATAATATTTGTTATTATAATACAGTATGACTTATTATATTTTATTGGGTTGAGTGAAGATGGATATAGGAAGTATTGTAGGTTTAGTTATTGCATGGGCATTAGTATTATGGTCATTAGTGATTGGGGTTGGTATTGGGCCGTATATTGATTTTCCTTCTTTTTTAATTGTTATAGGTGGTTCTGTTGGTATTGTAATGGCGGCTAACCCTATTAATAAACTTATTGTTGGTTTAAAATCAGCATCTAAAGCATTTATTTATATTCCTCAGTCAGAGCAGAATCTTATTTCTCAACTTGTTGATTTTGCAGTAAAAGCCCGCCGTGATGGTATCTTATCTCTTGAATCTGAAGAAGAAAATATGAAAGATGAATTTCTTAAAAAAGGTATCCGTTTAGCAGTTGATGGAACAGAGCCTGAAGTTATCCGCACTGTTTTAGAGATGGATTTTGAAAATATGGTAAAGCGTCATGATAATAATATTGCAGTTGTTGGTTATTTTATAGATATTGCTCCAGCAATGGGTATGATTGGAACACTTATTGGACTTGTTGCCATGCTTTTAAACATGAGTGACCCTGCGGCAATTGGTCCTGCAATGGCTGTTGCACTGCTTACTACATTTTATGGCTCATTGATAGCGAATATGATTGCTACACCTATTGCTACTAAAATGAAAATCCGTTCTATTGAAGAACAGCATTTAAGAGAAATTATGCTTGCTGGAATTATGGCTATACAGTCAGGAGACAACCCGCGTATTGTAGAGCAGAAATTAAATGCATATTTACCACCATCTCAGCGTAAATCTCAATTTGATTAATAAGAGGTAAGTTTTGGCTAAAAAAAAATGCCCAGAATGTCCAAAAGGGGCTCCAAAATGGATGACAACATTTTCTGATATGACAACTCTGCTTTTGACATTTTTCGTTTTACTTTTGTCTATGGCAAATTTTGATAAAGTAAAAATAGAGCAGTCTTTTGGTATATTAGCAGGTTCTTCTGGTATTATGAATAACCCTAGTATTACACCATTAAGCCAAATGAATATAGTTTCAAAACGCTCTATAAAAGATACTGTTTCTAAAACAGAAGAACAGGTAGAAAGCCAGATAAAATCAATGATGCAGGCTCAAAATATGGATAGTATGGTGTCAGTTGTGAAAACTGATAAAGGTTTAAGTGTCCGTATATTAGATTCTGCACTTTTCAAGCCTGGAAGTTCAGAGCTTATGCCACAGGCTGGTCCAATACTTGATAAAATAATTAATATTGTAAAAGATTCTTCGTATTATATAAATATAGAAGGTCATACAGATGATACAGGCAGCCCTGATTTAAACTGGAGATTATCATCAGATAGAGCATTATCTGTAATATCTTATTTTGTAAAAGCTAATTTTAACCCTGTTCGTCTTTCTGCATCTGGCTATGGTCAGTATCATCCAATACTTCCTAATATTACAGAGCAGAATAGAAGTATGAACAGGCGTGTTGAAATAAATATGGTAACACCTGAATTTGCAGAATCAGGTAAAAGTTCTTTTTAATATAGTATTTGTTTTTGGAGGTTATTATGCCAGAAGATAATGAAAATACAGAACAGCAGGTAGTGAAAAAATCATCTAAATTAAAGTTTATTATAATAGGCTTAATTGCAATACTGCTGCTTGTTGTTATATTAGTTGTTGTATATATGCTCGTCCTTGCACCTAAAGGGGAGACAGACGAACAGGCTGCTGCTCAACAGCAAGTGCCAGCAGCTCAGGCTCCAGCAGCACCTGCAGTTCAGCCAGCAACTCCTGCACCTGCTATGGGCGGTGTAATGGATATGGGTGTGTCTAATGCAGAAATGGGGCAGATTTATCCTATTCCAACATTAAATGTTAATTTAGCAGATCCTACAGGTATTACATATCTTGCAATTACACTTGCATTAGAATTTGACCCTAAAAATTCAGACCTTTATAAAGAAGTGGAAACAAAAATGCCTAGAATTACAGATATGATTATTACTACTCTTTCTTCAAAAGCTTATGAAGAAATATCTACTTCTCAAGGCAAAGTAAACCTTAAAAATGAATTTTTAAGAAGAATAAATGCTATGCTTGCAAAGGGCAGATTATATAATGTATATATAACCGGCTTTACTGTTCAAAGATAGGGTTATAAGGGTAGATATATGACTAGGGAAGAAATAAAAGAAATTTTTGGTGAAGTTCTTTTTAATGTTAGTGTTGAGCTTGGCAGAAAGAAAGTAACTATTGGCGAGATGCTTAGATGGGAAAGCGGTACAATTATCCGTATGAATAAAACATCTGGTGAGCCTGTTGATTTTCTTGTTAATGAAAAACCTCTTGCTTATGGTGAAGTGATGGTACTTGATGAAAAATTTGGTATTCGTATAAGTGAAATATTAACAAAAGAACAGCTTGTTGAAAAATTTAAAGATGGGCTGTATGGCTAAGAAATTTTTATTTATTATACTTTTTATAATAGTTGCATTTCAAGGCTACCCAGCAGAATTAAAAGCTAATATAGATGAAAAAATGGCAGAATATATTTTTACATTTCAAAAAGGATATTCTGCCTTTGAACAGCTTTTAGATGAAACAAGCAATACTCTTATATTCACATTTGATACTTCTGAAAATATTACATTTGAAAGGCAGAATTATTTTGATATGCCTATAAAAAGTGCTTATCTTACTTCAAAAGATAAAAAACGCTTTTTTATAGAATTTAAAAATGCCTCAATAAAACCTATAGTTAATAAAACTAACAGACAGATTTCTATTGTATTTCCATTACCAGAAAAAAAGCCAGAATTAAATACGGCAGCTGCAGCACCTGTACCTGCTGTAAACCCTTCTATGCCTGCCGCATCAAGCTATGTGAAAATGATTTCTGGTCTTATATTTGTTCTTATATTAATATTTTTATTATTTTTTGTATTAAAAATATTTTTTAAAAAGCAGCTTTTTTCAGATATTCCAGGCAGTGGCAGGCTTTTAGGCAAGATTGATTTAGATTTAAGAAAATCTCTTTATTTCTATGAAATAGGTGATGTAATATATATTATTGGCATAACTGATAATGGTATGAATGTAATTGATAAAATCAGTGATGAGGCTGAGGCTGCTAAAATTCGTGCAGGCTTTATTAAAAAACATGACTTTAAAGGATATATGTCATTTTTTAAAAGAAAAGCTCATCTTGATGATGATTTGACATCAAGTAATGCAATAGTAGAAGAAAAGCTTAACTCTATTAGAAACAGGAAAAAGCAGTTGTAGAGGATATTGTGGCAAAATTTATAAAAAAGAAAACAATTAAAAAATCTTTACTTTTTGGCTTATTTTTAGGCATAGCCTTTTTAGGCTTTGCTGGAGTAAGCTATGCTCAAAACCAGACAATACCTATACCTACATTTCGCTTTGGAGTAGAGGGAGCAGAAACACCGCAGGATGTAGCTTTTTCTCTGCAGGTAGTGTTTATATTCACTATTCTTGCTCTTGCACCATCTATTATTATGGTTATGACAAGTTTTACCCGCATTATTATTGTATTTTCTTTTTTACGAACAGCTATGGGAACATCTACTATGCCGCCAAACCAAATATTAACAGGTATGGCATTACTTCTTACATTTTATATAATGACTCCTGTATTATCTGAAATCAATAAAAATTCATTTGCACCTTATGTAAATGAAGAAATAACTTTTAAACAGGCAGTAGAAGAAGCCAGAAAACCTATGAGGCAGTTTCTGCTTTCTAACACAAGGGAAAAAGATTTAATATTATTTATAGACCTTTCCCGCACAGAAAGACCTAAAACTGTAGATGAAATACCTGATTTAGTGCTTGTTGCAGCATTTGTAATGAGTGAAGTGCAGGTTGCTTTCCAGATAGGCTTTTTACTATTTTTACCATTTTTAATAATAGACTTTGTAATATCTAGTGTGCTTTTAGCAATGGGTATGATGATGCTGCCACCTGTAATGATTTCTGTGCCATTTAAAATACTGCTTTTTGTATTAGTTGACGGCTGGTCGCTTTTAATTACAGGGCTTGTAAAAAGTTATGTAGTATAAGGGAGGTTATTATGAACCCTGATATTGCTGTATCACTTGTTTCAAAAGGTTTAGAGCTTGCATTAATTATATCTGCCCCTACATTAGTTGCAGGGCTTGCAGTTGGTCTTTTAGTGAGTATTTTTCAGGCAGTAACACAAATTCAGGAAATGACTCTTTCTTTTATTCCAAAAATTATAGTTATGGTAGTTTTAATTGGCGTTACTTTCCCTTGGATGCTTTCCACATTAATGGAGTATACTGTTGCATTAATTCAAAATATGAATACTTATGTAGGCAAATAAGTAATAAACTGTATATATTATGTAGAAATACAGTTTATTTACAATTAATAATAAAGGCACTCTTTATTAATATTTTCATCATATTTAATCTTAAATTTCAGTATGTTTTCTAAAAATATTAAAAAAATTCATTTATTTACCTTTTTATTTTATAAATTAATGTATTAAATGTTTAACATTATTTTTAAGTTTGTAAAATATTTTGAACTTCTTATTATGCTGTAATGTCTTTTATTATAAATAGATTATGGCAAATATAATGAACATTGCTATTAAATGTGTCCACATTGATAATAATTTCTATTGTCCAAATAAGAAAAATATGTTTTAAATATACACTTGTATTTATAAGCATAAAGATTAATTGTATTGGAGAATATTATGCACAAAAATCGTATTGCAAAAGTAATACCATTAGTTATTTTTTCATTTCTTGTTTTTGCAGGTTGTAAAAAAGAGGAACAGGCTCAAAAAACAGAAACACCTGCTATTGTTGAGTTAATGACTGTTGAACAAAAAGATACACCTTTTGTTGTAGAATATGTAGGTATTACAGAAGGTTCTAAATCTGTTGAAGTGAAAGCTCAAGTTGGTGGTATTTTAAGAGAGCGTTTATATCAGGAAGGTCAGTATGTAAATGCAGGCGATGTGCTTTTTACTATTGAGCCAGATACTTATGAAGCAGCATTAAAAGCAGCTAAGGGTAATCTTGATATGGCTAAAGCTCAGCTTATTCAAGCAAAACTTGACTATGACAGGTTTTCAAATCTTTATAAAACAAACTCTATTAGTAAAAAAGATTATGATGCAGCAGTTGCTGCTTATGAAACAGCAAAAGCACAGGTGGAAACAGCTCAAGGTAATTTAAGCGATTCTAAAATCCGTTTAGGGTATACAAATGTTATTGCACCTGTTTCAGGCTACACAGGTAAAGCAAACTTTACTGAAGGCAACCTTATTTCTGCAAGTGTAACAACACCACTTACATATATTAATCAGGTAAACCCAATATATGTAAACTTCTCTATTCCTGCAACAACTATGACTCAGTTAAGAATTTTAGCAAATGAAGGAAAAGTTACTGCAGCAGAAGAATTATCATCTACTGTATATACTGGCGATGATACGAAATACCCAGATACTGGCAAAGTTATCTTTTTTGATAAAGTAATTACTTCTGCCACAGGCGATATTAAAATTAAAGCAGAATTTCCAAACCCATATATGGCACTTCTGCCAGGGCAGTATGTTAGAGCCACATTGGATGGATATACTCTTACTAATGCAATAGTTATTCCGCAGAAATCTATAATACAGCGTCAAGGTAAACAATTTGTTCTTGTTATTGATGGTCAGAACAGAGCCCATTTTACACCTGTTGAATTGGGAATAAATATGGGTAACTATTTTATGGTTTTAGATGGGTTAAAAGCTGGGGATAAAATTGTTGTTGAAGGAACAAATAAAGTTATGCGTGATAATGCTTTAGTTATGGATGCAAAAACTATGCAGTCAAAAGCAGGGCAGGCTCCACAGCAGCAGGCTAAATAATACAGGTATTTATTATGGAAAATAAAGAAATAAAAGCAGGATTTTTTATTCAAAGACCTATTTTTGCAACGGTTATATCTATTATTATAACATTGGTAGGCTTAATATGTATACAAATACTGCCTATTGAAAGGTATCCTAACCTTACGCCGCCGCAGGTTAATGTGCAGGCAAACTATAATGGTGCAGATGCGGAGACTATCGCTCAAAATGTTGCAGCTGTTTTGGAAAGCCAGATATTTGGCGTTGATGATATGATATATATGAACTCTGTTTCTTCTAGTGCCGGCTATGTTAGTGTTACTGTTACTTTTGCCATAGGAACAGACCCTGATTTAGCAACGATAAATGTAAATAACAAAGTGCAGACAGCTCTTGCTCAGCTTCCTTCTGCAGTTCAGCAGTTAGGTATTACTGTTACAAAAAGAAACCCGTCTATGCTTATGCTGGTATCTCTTAATTCACCAGATAATAGTTACAGTAAAGTTTATCTTGCAAACTATGCTTTATTAAATGTTGTAGATGAATTAAAACAAGTTCCGGGAGTAGGGGAAGTAAGTCTTTTTGGAAGAGATTATTATTCCATTCGTGTATGGCTTGACCCTAATAAACTGGCATATTATGGCTTAATACCTGATGATGTTTCAAATGTTATCCGCTCTCAAAATGCTCAGTTTGCAGCAGGGTCTTTAGGTGCTGCACCAATGGACGGCAATCAAGCTGATGTTTACTGGCAGGTGCTTCCGCCTGTCCGTTACAGCACACCAGAAGAGTTTGGAGAAATTATTATTAGAAGTAATTCTGACGGAAGCTCTCTGCGTCTTAAAGATGTTGCCCGATTAGAATTAGGCTCTGAAACATACGGCGTTGAATCGCGTTATAATGGAACTATGTCAACAGTTATGGGTATATATCTTTCTCCTGATGCAAATGCACTTGCAACAGCTGATGCAGTAAAGGCTAAAGTGGATGAGCTTTCACTTAATTTTCCTGAAGGGATTACACACAGCTTTATATTTGATAATACAAAATTTATTACAGTATCCATAAAAGAAGTTGTAAAAACACTTATAGAAGCATTAATTTTAGTTATAATAATTGTTTATGTATTCCTGCAAAACTGGAGAGCAACATTAATTCCATCTCTTGCTGTGCCAGTATCTATTATAGGCACATTTGCAGGTATGTATGCACTAGGCTTCTCTATAAACATATTAACAATGTTTGCTATGGTTTTAGCTATTGGTATGGTTGTAGATGATGCAATCATTGTTGTAGAAAATGTTGAAAGGCTTATGGCTACTGGTTTAAGTGTTAAAAAAGCAACAGCTCAGGCAATGCATGAAGTAACTCGTCCTGTTATTGCTGTTGTGCTTGTTTTATCTGCAGTTTTTATCCCAGTTGCATTTATGGGCGGTTTAGCGGGAGTAATGTATAAACAGTTTGCTATTACAATTGTTATATCTGTTATTATTTCAGGTATTGTGGCATTAACTTTTACACCAGCTCTTTGTATGCTTTTATTAAAACATGGCAAGGAAGAAAAACATATTTTACATCGTGGCTTTAATAAAGGTTTTGATTTTATGACAAATGGCTATCTGCATGGTGTTAAATTTATTTTAAGAAATAATATAGTTGCCATAATCATATTTGGAGTAACGATTGCGGGTGTAGCATATTTATTCACTCATATTCCAACCGGGCTTGTTCCAGAGGAAGACCAAGGTGTTGTTTTATCCGTTGCAATGCTTCCAGATGGAACATCTATGGATAGAACAGCAAAATATATGCAGGAATTTTCTGATAAACTTTTAAATGAGCCATCTGTTGAAGCATTTACAAGTTTAGCTGGGTTTGATATGCTATCAGGCTCTGTCCGCCCTAATGCAGGAGCTGTATTTATTGACCTTGTCCACTGGGATAAAAGAAAGACAGAAGACTTGTCTGCAAATGCACTTGTTAAGAAAATCTATGGTATGGGTATGGTAACCCCTGAGGGTGTTACTTTTGCTTTTAATCCTTCACCTATTCCCGGTATGAGTGCTACAGGTGGTTTTGAAATGTGGATACAAAACAGGGCAGGTGATACATCTGAAAAACTTTATGAGTATGCTATGCAGATAGTAATGGCTGCTAACCAAAGACCAGAAGTGCAGGGTGTAAGAACATCTATGAGTATTACAGCTCCACAGCTGCAGCTAGAAGTTGATAAGGAAAAAGCTCTTGCAATGGGTGTTTCTATATCTGATATATTTTCTGTGCTTTCTTCTACTTTTGGACAGGCTTATGTAAATGATTTTAACTTATTTGGCAGGTCATATAAAGTATATACACAGGCGGATGCAGAATACCGTTCTACTCCAAATAATTTGGATAAGCTCTATGTTCGCAGTGCCAGTGGTAATATGGTGCCTGTTTCTACTATGGTGAAATATACAGAAAAAGGTGGTGCTTATGTTATAGAGCGGTTTAACAACTTCCCGTCTACTAAAATTTTTGGAAATAATGGTGTTGGATACAGCTCAGGTGAAGCGATGGCTGCTATTGAAGAAGTGGCTAAAAATATTCTTCCAAGTGACTATACGATAGGGTGGTCAGGTCAGTCTTATCAGGAAAGAGAATCTTCTGGCAGCACAGTTACAGTATTTGCTCTTGCTTTGATTATGGTATTCTTAATATTAGCAGCTCAGTATGAAAGCTGGTCGCTTCCGTTTGCAGTTGTTATATCTATTCCGTTTGCAGCTCTTGGTGCTGGACTTGCTACTTTCTTAAAAGGATACAGTAACGATATTTATTTTCAAGTTGCTCTTGTAACACTTGTAGGTCTTGCAGCTAAAAATGCAATCTTAATTGTAGAGTTTGCTGTAGAAAAATACAGGGCAGGTGGCTGCTCATTAGAAGAAGCAGCATTCACTGGTGCTCAGCTTAGGTTTAGACCTATTATTATGACATCTCTTGCCTTTATTTTTGGAACAATACCTCTTGCTTTAAGCACAGGTGCTGGTGCTGCCAGCCGTAATGTATTAGGCTGGGCAGTTGTAGGGGGTATGACATTTGCTACAATATTACTGCCGCTTTTTGTTCCATTTTTCTTTAAATGGATTATGTGGATATCAATAAAACTTTTCCCACCAAGAGAAGATGAATTTGAATAAAATATAAAATAAAACCACTTAAAAAATGATATGAACCCCATTTATTAGACAAATAAATGGGGTATTTTTATGTTACACATAAATAAATATTCTTATGAATTACACAGAAGCTATTGTGTTAATATTTTTAAGAACAAAGAAGTTTATCATCTTTATATAATGAATATGTATATATACAAAAATTTGGGTTTGCCTCATAAAAGCAGGTTTTTTTGTATGCAAAATAATTTAAATACTGCCTTACATTATCAATGATGAGCAAAGCGAATAATCTTATAATCTGCAAATTTCTTTAATATATAACAATTTATTTGCAATTCATATACTTTACCTTACATGTTAAGTATGACACAGTCTGTAATATTTTTAATATATTTCTAGTTTTTGTATTTCTTTTATTATCTCTGCCACTTGAGTTTTACGGCGGTAGACAGTTTATGAAACATAAAAAGAAAACAATATATACTTAATCCTATGTTTTTTGTAGTGGACTAATGTAACTGTTGTGTTTTTATTAATATTGATTGTAATGGACCTTTGAGCTGTCATATCTGTCAACAAACTTATGTTTGTCTTCAGAATATCCTATTGCAATTACAGCAAATGGAGTAATATGTTCAGGCATATTAAAATGTTTTTTTAAGCCATTAATGCGTTTTTCATCTGGATATGTTCCTATCCATACAGAGCCAAGTCCAAGTTCTGCCGCCTGTAATAACATATTTTGGATAGATGCAGATAAATCCTGTGGATACCATGCGAGTCCATTTTCGCCTCTGTATGTCGTTTTTTCATTACCTAAAACAATTACTACAAGGGGAGCTTTAGCAGCAAGAACATAATGTTTATCAATTGGTGCAATACTGTCTATTATTTTTTTATCATCAAGCACTAAAAACTCCCAAGGCTGTTTATTGCATGCAGAAGGTGCCTGCATAGCAGCATGGAGAATAATATCTACCTTTTCATACTCAACTTTTTTTTCTTTTATAAATGAGCGGATAGAGCGGCGTGTAAAAATTGTGCTTTCATTAATATTTTCCATAAGTAACCTCTTTGTATTTATAATAGCCTATTATCTATATCTTTTGAAGAAATTTCAAGATAAAATTATTTTTGTAAAATCTAAAAACGATTGCGAAAAAATGAGTAAATAAAAAAGTGGTTGTTAAAATTCTTTAAATAAAATAATATTTTTCAGCTAAAAAATAAATAAGGAGTTCATAACCACAAATGGATACTACCCCAAAAAGTCAAAAAAATGTTAAATTCATTAGAGTGTTGAAAACTAGATATATTGCTGTTATGCAGACATATAAGCACGATATACCGAGAAATAAAGCGAGGGACAGTGGAATTTCTCAACAGTAAT
>CAJUJZ010000034.1 GCA_910586745.1 uncultured Mucispirillum sp.
TTTCTGATATAGATAAGACAAGCGGTTATAAAACTAATAGTAACTTAAAAAAAATGAAAAATAAAAATCAATGGTATAATTATGTAAAAGAAAATAATTCTTTTATAGATGTAGTTATACTTAAAATGGTAATAACGGAAGGTTTTGATATGCCAAGAGCTTGTATGCTTTACCAAGTAAGAGATTCTAAATCAAAACAGCTAGATGAACAGGTAATAGGAAGAGTCAGAAGAAACCCTTGTCTTACTTATTTTGAAAAATTAAACCCAAATGAACAAAATATTTTTAGCAAAGCATATGTTTATGGTATTAAACCACAGGAAATGAATAATAAAAAAATAATAACAAAATTACGAGGGATAAATTTTATTGCAGGTAATGAAATAGTAAAAGAATTTAGACCATTTAAAATTATTGAACTAAAAGAAGTCCCTTTAAATAACATAGATATATCAGATTGTATTGATGTAGATAAAACAGCATATTCTAATAAATCAATTTTTAATATGAATAAAGAACTTAATAATGTTAATGATAAAGTAAAAGATAAATATTATGAATATGTTACAGATTACAATAAATGGTTTGAATTTATGGTTAATCTAAATAAAATAAAAGAAAAAATAATGACAACAGTAGAAGATTATGAAAAATATGGCATAATAAAAGAGGAAAATAATTTTAGACAAGATTATGATAGTTATTTTTACGATAATGGACATACTGTAACAGTAGATGATTGGATATGGTTTACAGATGATGAAGAATATAGTTTTGACAGCGATGCAGAAAAATCATTTTTCAAGATATTAAATGGGTTAAGAAAAAAATGTTGTAAGTTTATTGAAATAGATGCGGAAAGAGTGTATTTATTTGGTAAGAATTTTATAGATAAATCAAACATTAAATATGATTATTACCATACTAGAAAACATACAAGCTATCCAGATTTTATTTTTAAAGATAAAAAAGATAAAGTGCATATATTTGAAGTAAAAAGTGTAAATAAAAGTTCATCTTATGATTTAGATGATGAATTTTATAAGGAAAAAATAGAAAAAATAAAAAAAGCATATATTTATGCCAGCAAGATGACTGGTTATATTTTTTATCTGCCGATTCAAAATGGATATGACTGGCAAATATGGAAATGTGAAAATGGTAAAATAGATGATGATTTTATGAATGAAGATATATTCAAATCTTATATGATTGAAATTAGTAAATAGTTAAAACTGTTTCAAATATAATACACCTTTGGAATAAGCAATAGTTGATTTATATTTTATAAATTATGAAGTTTTATTATATCCTGCACTATCCTTATACCTGCAAAGCCATAGAAATGGTCTTTTATTTTATCTAAATTTTCTATATTAATACCGCCAAGAGCAAATACTTTTTTTGTTTTATTATAATCAATTATGCCTAATGGAGTAACTTCATAATCTTTTTGCGTATGAAAAATTGGACTTAATGTATAATAATCAGCATTTATATTATCTATTTCATTTATACTGTGACTTGAATATCCCGTAATAAGTTTTGTTTCTCTTTTAATATTATTATAATATTTTATATTGTTTTTATTAAGATGAACACCATCAAAGCCATACTTTTCTGCCAGTATATAATCACTGCTTAATGTAAGAATACTTTTTTTTACAGTTTTTCTGATATTGATAAGTTTATTTTGAATGTTAGTATAATCTTTAAATCTAAACCATATAATTTCAGCAGTGCCGTCAAGTTTTTCTGCTGTTTCATATATCTTATCTTTAAAGAAATTATCATCTAATACTGCTAAGAAATTTAAACATGTTATCATACAATAATACAACCTGTGTCAATAATAAAACAATATAATCTTTATTGTTTATGTAATCAATAAAAAAAAAGTAGAAAAAAATGCAGGAAAGTATATAATAAAATCCATATTAATTAAAAATTACTTTAATGGTAAGGAATGTATGAAGAAAATCCAGATATTATTAATATTAATACTGTTTGTGTCAAGCACTTATTCTTATGGTGCAGATATAACATTCAGTCAGGCTTTAGAAAGTCTTTACGGCACACATGAAGGTATGGCACAGGCAGAGGCTGACTATAAACAGAAAGAATATGCTAAAAAGGCTGCCTTAGGGCTTTATTCGCCACGCATATCTTTAAATGCAGCTTATGCTTATTTTGGTAATGATTTAACTATGGATGTGGATTTATCACCTATTAGTAATACAGTAAATGGAGTATTAGGCAGCCTGCCTATTCCACTTCCCCCACTGAGCCTGCCATCAACTATGGAGCAGGTAGTTCAGCAGGACCAGTTTTTTTCATTAAATGCTGCAATGATTTGGCCTGTATTTACCGGAGGTAAAATATATGCAGCAAATCAGGCAGCCAGTGCAAATTTAGAAATGGCAAAATATGGCAAAACTATCCGCCATGATGAACTTGGGATTTCTATGGCAGAAAAATATTTTACACTTCGCTTTATTAAAGATATTATTGCATTAAAGCAGGATGTAAGAGATTCAATGCTGGAGCATTATAATAAATCTTTAAAACTTGAAAAAGCTGGTATGCTTGCAAAAGTGGAAAGACTTCATGCAGAAATGGCATTATCTGAAGCAGAAAAATCACTTGATACCTCTATCAGAGAAGCTCGTCTTGTAGAATCGTCTCTTAAATCAATGCTTAGCAGTAATGATGATAATATAACACCAGCAACTCCGCTTTTTATTATAAATGCAGAAGATATTGAAGCTTTAATGTATTTTCAGGATATGGCTTCTACTACTAATGCAAAATTGAAACAGGTGCAGACTGCTAAAAAACTTGCTCATGCTGGGGTGATTAACAGCACGGCATCATTTATTCCTAAAATAAATGCTTTTGGTATGGTAAATATTTATGATTATCAGCTTTCAAGTATTTCACCAGATTATATGGTTGGAGTGCAGATGTCATTAAATCTTTTTGATGGTCTGCAAAATTATCATCAGTTAAAGGCAAGCAAAACTACAGAAGAAAGCACGAAACTATTAGCAGCAAGGGCAGAAAAAGATATAAGAACACTTGTTGAGCAGCAGTATATAACAATGGAAAATGCAAGGGCAGATTATGAAGCATCACTTAAATCACTTGCTTTTACAGAAGAATATTTAAGAGCAAGGCAGAAAGCTTTTAATCAGGGTATGGCTACAAGTTTAGATGTGGTAGATGCAGAGCTTGCATTATCAAATTCAAAAATGTCTGCTATACAGGCTGCTTATAAATTTGATATAGCATTAATCAATATGCTTTCAACTTCCGGTATGTTTGACAGTTTTGAATCATACAGGGCAAAAGCATTTATTGAGCCGGGGTTGAAATAGTTTTATTTATTAAATAGAATGCACAGGATGCTGCGAGAGCGACAGCCAGTTCATTTTAGTAGAGCGTGTTTTTAAAAAAATTAAGGGTGAGTGTTTTTTGCAATGCAAGGACTTTCCGACCAAATAAGGAGGAATCAAAAGTCCGCAACTGGAATGATTTTTAATAAAAATTAAATTAATGAAATTATAAGGAGATAAATTCTATGAAATACATTTACTATTCCGTTGCTTTTATAGTAATAGGTGCAATTATTGCAGTCAGTGTATGGTATGCAGCACGGCCAGTACCATTAACAATACAAGGTGAAGTTCATGCAAAACAGGTGCAGGTGGCAGCTAAAGTGCCAGGAAATATTTTATCGCTGCCTATTATAGAGGGACAGCAGGTAAAAAAAGGTGAAGTTTTAGCAACTATTGATTCACCTACTTTAAAAGCAAAAGAAGCTCAGGCAGTAGCAGCAGTGAAAGCAGCTGAGGCACAGCAGAAAAAAATAGATGATGGAGCAAGACAGGAAGAAATTACTGCTCTTTATAATGTATATCAAAAAGCAGTAGCAGCAGAACAGTATGCATTTAAAACTTATTCAAGGGTAAAATCTCTCCATGATGACGGCGTTGTTACTACTCAAAGTTTAGATGAAGCATTAACTCAGTGGAAAGTGCTTCAAAACGATGTAAGAGCATCAAAAGCAAATTATGAAATGGCGCGTATTGGTGCAAGGCCGGAAGATAAAACAGCTGCAGAAGCATTAAAAGAACAGGCTCAAGGTGTGCTGCAGGAAGTAATGGTGCTGCTTGAAGATACAATACTTCATTCACCGATAGACGGAGAAGTATCAACAGTTGTTGTTGAGCAGGGCGAGCTTGTTACTCCTGGTTTTCCTGTTATTACTCTTGTAGATTTAGAAGATACATGGGTTACTTTTTATATTCGTGAGGATTTATTAAAAGATATCCGTATAGGTACAGTTATAAATGTGGAAATCCCTGCATTATCTGATAATCAGGTATATCCTGTAGAAGTAAGATATATTGCTCCTGCAGGCAGTTATGCAGTATGGAGTGCTACAAAAACAAGTGCAGATTTTGACTTAAAAACATTTGAAGTAAAAGCATATCCACAGCATAAAATTCCAGATTTAAGAGCAGGTATGACTGCTGTATTTTATTCTAATATAAAGCATAAGTAATAAAAATGGGATTATTAGAATATTTTAAAACTGTAAAATATTTTTTTGAAAGAGAATGGTATTTTCTGCTGCATACACGCAGGAAACTGTTTTATTTTATCCTTATTACTCCAGTTATTCTATGCACTGTTTTAATAGGTGTTTTTTCTAACCCGGTAATAAGAGAAATACCTATTGCAGTGATAGATAAAGATAACAGTGCATTATCATTAGAATTAACAGGCATTATACAGGCTTCTCCCTATGTTAATATTATAGATAAAGTTCCAAGCATGGATAAAGCAGAAAGATTAATTCGCAGCGGTAAAATATACGGCGTAGTGCTTATTCCTGCAGATTTTTCAAAAAGAGCATTAGGGTATAAAGGTGCAGAAGTTGTGCTTTATTATAATAATGAACTTTTTATTGTAGGAAGTCTTGTAAATAAAGGTGTGTTTTCTGCTGTAAAAGATTATTCTGATATTCATAATAAAAAATATATGATGAGCCATGGAGTACCTGCTTATGATGCAGAATTTCAAGTTCATCCTGTAAATATTGGTGAAAAAATACTTTTTAATCCATATTTAAATTATCAGTATTTCTTTGTATTTGGTCTTATTCCTGCAGCATTTCAACTTTTTGTAATATGTACTGTTATATATGGCGTGCTTTATGAAGAACGCTCAAGGAAGTTTTTAGATATTATAGATATGGTTAATCATGCACCATTTTCATACACTTTAGGAAAAATGCTTCCCTATGCAGTTTTATTTGCATTTTCAGGAATGTTTATGCTTTTTGTATTATTTGTCTATATGAAAGTGCCTATGGTTTCTGGTTACTGGAAAATAATACTTGCCACAATGATGTATATGTATGTATCAATGGCAGCAGGTTTTTTTATTGCAATTATTCTTCGTCCACTGGCTTTTAGTGCTGCTGCTGTATATGCTGCACCAACCTTTGCTTATGCAGGCATATCTTTTCCTCAGGTTGCAATGCCAAAATATGCTTATTATTTAAGTGAATTTTTTCCACTTACTCACTATCATAGAGTTTTAGTTAATGAAGCAATAAGAGGCAGTACCAATTATAATTCTACAAGCTATGAAATATTATATCTTTTCTTATTTGGAACTTTTGCTTTTGCAGTATCCATTGCAGTAATAAAATTATACAGTCATTTATACCTTAGGAGGCAGGAATGAAAAATTATTTATCTATCCTTAGGTTAGAATACAGAAGAATAATTTTTGATATGCTTTCTATAACTATTATATTTGTAGGGACAGCATTTTATTCATTTTATTATCCATTTCCTTATGAAAATGATATAGTCCGTAAAATGCCTGTGGCAATAGTAGATTTAGATAAATCAGATTTAAGCAAAACAGTTGTAACAATGCTTAATAATACTGAAAGTTTAAAAGTTATGCAGTATCCATCTATGGAGGAAGCAAAAAAGGCAGTTTATTTGCGAGATGTATTTGGTATTATATATATACCTGATGAATTTTATAAAATGGTAGCGAAAGGAGAAAGTCCTACTGTTTCAGTTTTTGCAGACGGTTCATATTTTATTCTTTATTCCACAGCTATCACAGCAGCAACTCAAATTGTGCTTATGACAGCAGCAGGAGTAAAAATACAGAAAATGAGTATGCTTGGTGTTCCTATAACAGATGCACTTCTTTTGCAGTCAGCAGTAAATGTAACGGCAAAACCTGTGTTTAATCCTCGTGCTGGATATGTAGGTTTTGTAGCACCTGCAATTTATGCACTTATTGTTCAGCAGATTTTGTTAATGGTTATTCTGCTTGTGCATGCAGCAGGATATGAAAGAGGCTACGGCTATCCAGAACATACTTCTACTTTTACAATACTTTGTGCAAAAATGACTGTATATATGACTATTTTTGCAGCTATATTTTCATTTTTCTTTACAATAGGTCCTATGGTTTTTGGTATTCAGCTGCATAATTCGCTTTTAGAAGCAGTAATGTTTGCAATACCTTACGGTTTATCTATTTCACTTCTTGGTATAACATTAAGTGTTTTTGCCCGTGATAGAGATGCTGTGCTTCTAGTTATACTTATGACATCTATCCCTTTTGTAATGCTTGCAGGATTTATTTGGCCGCACTGGATGATGCCTGACTGGGTAAAATATTTTTCTTATATAATACCATCTACCCCAGGAGTAACAGGGTTTTTATATATTCGTCAAATGGGGGCAGATATAACAGATGTTATGCCTAAATATATAAACCTTTGGATACAGGTGGCTGTATATAGTGTTACTGCAGTATTAGCAGTAAGATGGCAGCAGAAACAAAAACAATTTATTATTTAGTGATAAATTTCAGCATTATATAATTGCAAAAAATAAAAATATAATATAGAATATACCAAGTTTTTTTAAAGGAGATGCTATGAAATATTTTAAATTATTACTTATTGTTCTTTTAATCGTTCCAACTGTAGCATTTGCTGCACCAAAAGATGTATTAAGTGGTAAAGAATTTACTTCTGAAAAATACCCGTCTATTTTAATAGGCTTTAGAAACGGCGGTGTATATGGTTATGCACTTAGAAATACATATATGGGTACTTATGAACTTAAAGATAAAGGCAAAATAAGACTCAGCTATATGGCCTATACAAAAATGGAAGGTACAATGGAACAAGAAGATGGTGAATATGAGTATTTTAACTATTTAAGAAAAGCAAAAACATACAGTTATGACAGCAAAACTGGTATTTTAATGATAGATAAAATGAAATTTAACCAAAAAAAATAATTAAATAACCAATATGTTATGTTTCAGCCGCTTGAAGTAGAGCGGCTTTTTTTATGGCTGGCAGGGTTATATGAAATAATAATTATCTAAAAATTAAGGATTTTATATATTTTATCCTTGCAAAATAAATATGTATGTTTAAACTGATACTTTATTTTTACAAATTGGAGTTTAAAGATGAATGTATCTAAAGTATTAATTATTGGTGGTGTTGCAGGGGGTGCATCTGCTGCTGCAAGGCTTCGCAGGTTAAATGAACATATTGAAATAATATTATTTGAAAAAGGTGAATATATATCTTTTGCTAACTGTGGTCTGCCATATTATATTGGCGGCGATATTAAAAATAAAGCCGATTTAACTTTACAGACACCTCTTGGCTTTAAAAAGAGATTTAATATAGATGTTCGCACATTTAATGAAGTAACTGCCATTAATAAAGATGAAAAAACAGTTACTGTTTTAAACCATAATACAAATGAAACTTATGAAGAAACTTATGATATTCTTCTTTTATCTCCAGGGGCAGAGCCAATCCGTCCAAATATTGAAGGTATAAATTTAAGCAGAGTTTTTACTTTAAGAAACATTCCAGATACATATAGAATAAAAGATTATATAGATAATTTTGTTCCAAAAGCAGCTGCAGTTATTGGCGGTGGGTATATAGGTGTAGAAATGGCAGAAAATCTTGTGCAGGCAGGGCTTTCTGTAACTATTGTTGAAATGCAGAATCAGGTAATTGCTCCACTTGATTTTGATATGGCATCTATTCTGCATAATGAATTAGAAAGAAACGGCGTTACATTAAAACTGGAAACTGCTCTTGAAAAAATAGAAGAACAGGGAAGTTCTTTAAAAGTTGTGACAAATAAAGGTGTATTTAATACAGATATGGTTATTCTTGCAATTGGTGTAAAACCAGAAACTAAAATAGCAGCAGAAGCAGGGCTTAAATTAAATCAGCGTGGTGCATTAATTGTAGATGATAATATGAAAACAAGTGATGATTTCATATTTGCAGCTGGTGATGCAGTAGAGGTTACAGATTTTATTACAAATGAAAAAGCTGTTATTCCACTTGCAGGCCCGGCGAATAAACAGGGAAGAATTGCAGCAGATAACATCTGCGGTATTAAAAGTGAATACAGAGGCACTCAAGGAAGTGCAATATTAAAAGTGTTTAATCTAACTGCATCTTCAACAGGCATTACAGAAAAAACAGCAAAACGCTTAGGTTTAAATTATGAAAAAAGCTTTACTGTTTCAGCAAGCCATGCAGGATATTACCCTGGTGCAGAAGAAATGTTTATAAAAACTATATTTGATAAAGAAACAGGTAAAATTCTTGGAGCTCAGATAGTAGGAAGTGAAGGTGTTGATAAAAGATGTGATGTAATAGCTGCATCTATAAACTTTAAGGCAGCGGTTAGTGATTTAACTAAACTTGAGCTTTGCTATGCACCGCCATATTCTTCTGCAAAAGATCCAGTTAATATGGCAGGCTATGTGGCAGAAAATATATTAAATGGCATATCAAAAATATTTCATTATCATGATGTATCATCTTTACCAAAAGATGGAAGTATTAATTTAATTGATACAAGAACAAAAGGGGAATACATGCGTGGTCATATTGATGGTTTTATAAACATTCCAGTAGACAGCTTAAGAGAAAGAATGAATGAAATAGACAAAAGCAAACCTGTATATATAGTATGTCAGGTAGGTTTAAGAGGATATCTTGCCTGTAGAATATTATCAGGTTATGGCTATGACTGCTATAATCTTAGCGGAGGATATACTCTTTATAAAGAAATTATAAAATAAAGCCTTTGATATCAAAGATTTATAGAAAAATAAAAAACTTTTAAAAAAAGTAAAAAAAAGCTTGATATTTGTTGAAAAATATGTAAAAGTATCATTCCATGCATAAAGCATTATACCTATATCTATGTTCAGAAATAAAGATACAGGTGAGAATTTTAATACTAAGGCATTAAGCCTGATAAATAAAAGATTTTGTGCGATAAGCTTTTATGCCTTTTATGCACAAATACATATATCAGGATATCCTATCTGATATATGTGGAAAAAATTTAGAGGAAATCTAATGGCAAAAATTGATGTATTTGATGTGAAAAACTCAAAAGTCGGTTCAGTTGATTTGCATGATGCTATTCTTGATTATCCAGTAAACACTGTATTAATCCATGAAGTAGTTAAAATGCAGCTTGCTTGCAGAAGAGCAGGTACTCATGCAACTAAGACTAAGGGTTTAGTTTCCGGCGGCGGTAGAAAGCCATGGAAACAAAAAGGAACTGGCAGGGCTAGAGCTGGTTCTTCAAGGTCTCCATTATGGAGAGGCGGTGGCACAATATTTGGACCACAGCCAAGAGATTATTCTTACTCTATGCCTAAGAAAAAGGTTAAAAACGCATTAAGAAGTGCAATCCATGCAAAATATGATGCAGGTGCAGTTGTAGTTTTAGATAACCTTTTTGTAGAAAATGGCAAAACTAAAGAAGCTGTTGAAATTTTAAAAGCTTTCAACGCTGACAGAAGAGTTCTTATTGTAGTTGATGCGATTGACGAAAAAGTTGCTAGAGCTTTCAGTAACATTCCTTATGCAGACATATTACATGTAAATGGTTTAAATGTTTATGATATTATGAACTCTTACAAAATAATTTTCCTCAAAAACAGTCTCCCTATGGTAGAAAAAGCCACAGGTGTTGCAGTGGAAGGTGAATAATGATTACTAAGTATGATGTTATAAGAAAACCCTTTCTTACTGAAAAAGCAATGATGATGCAGGAAAAAGGCCTTAATGCTGTAGTTTTTCAAGTGCATACAGAAGCTACTAAAACTCAGATTAAAGAAGCCGTTGAAGATTTACTTAAAGTTAAAGTTGAGCATGTTCGCACAATGAACTTTAAAGGTAAAGAAAAACGCTTTGGCAGAATTCTTGGCAGAAGAAATGATTGGAAAAAAGCTATCGTTACTCTTAAAGAGGGCGAAAAGCTTGACATAGTGTAATGGGAGAGTGGTAAATGGGTATCAAAACCTTTAAACCAACGTCAAAAGGCGTTCGTTTTAGAACAAACAGCGATTATGCGGATATCACTACTTCTACTCCGGAAAAATCGCTTACAACAGTTCTTCAATCAAAAGGCGGTCGTAATAATAGAGGCCGTATTACAGTTCGTCACCAAGGTGGCGGCAATAAAAAATTATACCGTATTATTGATTTTAAAAGAAATAAAGACGGTATTCCAGCTACTGTTGCAACAATCGAATACGACCCGAACCGTTCTGCTCGTATTGCGTTAGTTGTATATAAAGATGGTGAAAAACGCTATATTGTTGCTCCAATATCATTAAAAGTTGGTGATATTGTACAAAGCGGCGAAGGTGCAGATATTAAAGCTGGTCATGCTATGGCATTAAAAGATATGCCTGTTGGTACTGTAATTCACAATGTTGAATTAAGACCTGGAAAAGGCGGTCAGTTAGCTCGTTCAGCTGGTTCGTATGCTCAGCTTCTTGCAAAAGAAGGTGAATACTGCCATGTAAGGCTCCCATCTGGTGAGATTAGACTTGTTAAAGCTGAATGTAAAGCAACTATTGGTCAAGTATCTAATACAGAACATGAAAACTTAAAAATTGGTAAAGCTGGCAGAAAACGCTGGAAAGGTATTAGACCTACAGTTCGCGGTGTTGCGATGAACCCAGTTGATCACCCAATGGGTGGTGGTGAAGGTAGAACTAGTGGTGGTCGTCACCCTACTACACCTTGGGGTAAACCAACTAAAGGTTACAAAACCCGTAAGAAAAACAAACCATCTAATAAGTATATTGTATCTAAAAGATAGCATGATAGGAGGACAAGGTGCCAAGATCGCTTAAAAAAGGACCTTTTATAGACGCTCATGTTGAAAAAAAGGTAAAAGAAGCTAAAGAAACTAACAGCAAACAAGTTATAAAAACTTGGTCACGCAGAAGCACTATCGTGCCGGATATGATAGGCTTAACATTTGCTGTTCATAATGGAAATAAATTTATCCCTGTCTATGTTACTGAAAACATGGTAGGTCATAAGTTGGGTGAATTTTCTTTGACTAGAACTTTTCGTGGTCATAAGAAAGATGATAAAAAGGTCAAAAGGTAAGTCGTATGGATGTTAAAGCAACAGAACCATCAAAAGCACCTGTTAAAAACAAAAGAAAAACTCAAAGAGAGTTGGAACCAGGTGTTTGGGCAGTAGCCAAGTTCGCTCGGGTATCCACACGAAGAGCCCGTGAAGTAGCAGCTCTTGTAAGAGGCAAACAAGTTGAGGAAGCTATGGCTATCCTTAAATTCACTCCACGCAAAGCAGCTGCTGTAATTGCAAAAGTAATTAAATCAGCTATGGCAAATGCTGAAGAAAACCACGGTATTCGTGATGTGACCCGCTTAAAAGTAGGCATACTTAGAATTGAAATGGGGCCACCTATGAAGAGGTTTACTCCTCGTGCATATGGTAGAGCATCTCTTATCCGTAAACCGACTACTCATATTAAAGTAGTTTTACAAGAACAAGCGGAGGTGAAATAGTGGGACAGAAGGTTAATCCTAATGGTTTCAGGCTCGGTGTAAACAAAAACTGGAATTCTGTATGGTATTCTAACAAAAAAGAATACAGCCAAAATTTAATTGAAGATATCAGAATTCGTAAGTATTTAAGACAACGCTTAAATCAAGCAGGTATTGCACAAATTGGTATTGAGCGTATGAGTTCTAAAATCAGAGTAACTCTCAATACTAGCCGTCCAGGTATTGTTATTGGTAAAAAAGGTGCGGAAATTGAAAAGCTCAAAAGTGAGCTTAAAAGATTCACTTCAGCAGAAGTATTAATTGTTATCCGCGAAGTGAAAAAACCTGAGCTTGATGCAACATTAGTTGCAGATTCTATTGCTCAGCAGCTTATTCGCCGTGTAGCTTTTAGAAGAGCCATGAAAAAAGCAGTTTTGCAAACACTTAAATCTGGTGCATTAGGCATCAAAGTTATGTGTGGAGGAAGGCTTGCAGGTGCAGATATTGCACGCAGCGAATGGTATATTAAAGGACGCGTTCCTCTTCAAACACTTCGTGCAGCTATTGATTATGGCACAGCAGAAGCACTTACAGCTTATGGTATCATAGGTGTAAAAGTATGGATATTCACTGGTGAAATTCTTGAAGACAGAAGCGGCAAGGGGGCAGAATAATTATGTTAATGCCAAAGAAAACCAAATACCGCAAAATGTTTAAAGGCCGTATTAAAGGTAAAGCTCAAAAAGGCAACACTGTTGTATACGGTGATTTTGGGTTAGTGAGTGTTGATAAAGCAAAAATAACAAGCCGTCAGATTGAAGCGGCTCGTATTGCCATTAACCGTTACTTAAAGCGTGGTGGTGATGTAGTTATTAGAATATTCCCTCACAAACCTATTACTAAACGCCCTGCTGAGGTTCGTATGGGTAAAGGTAAAGGTCCTTTAGAAGGATATGTTGCTCCTATTAAAGAAGGAACAGTTTTATATGAAATCGGTGGAGTAGATGAAGCATTAGCTAGAGAAGCTTTCCGCCGTGCAGCCCATAAACTGCCTGTAAAATGCAAAGTTATTGCTAAAGCAGCAGCAGAAGAGGTGAAATAGTGAAAGCAGCTGAAATTCGTGAATTAAGCACAGAAGAATTAATGAAAAAAGAAGCGGAACTGAGAGAAAATTCTTTCCGTCTCCGTTTTAAACTTTCTACAGGCGAGCTTGAAGATACATCTAAAATCAAACAAACTCGCAAGGATATTGCTCGTATTAAAACAATACTAGCTGAGCGTCGTAAGCAAGAGGTTGCAAATGGAAAGTAGAGGGCGTAGGAAAGTTCGCCGCGGCATAGTCGTAAGCGATAAAATGCAGAAGACAGTTACTGTTAAAGTAGAGCGTCAAATCCTGCATCCAATGTATAAAAAATTTATCAAACGCAGTAAAACTTTCTTTGTCCATGATGAAGAAAATACTGCAAGAGTAGGTGATTTTGTTCAAATAGTTGAAACAAGACCACTTAGTAAGAATAAACGCTGGAGAATCGAGAGCATCATTACCCGCTCTGTTGAGTCTACAGGCGAGGAGACTGTTTAATGATTCAAGTTCAATCTCGTATGACAGTTGCTGATAACTCTGGTGCGCGTGAAATCATGTGTATTAAAGTAATAGGTGGTTCTCGCAAACGCTATGGTAAAGTCGGCGACATTATAGTGGCAAGTGTAAAAGAAGCTAGCCCAGACAGTAATGTTAAAAAAGGTGCGGTTGTTCGTGCTGTTGTTGTTCGCACAGCTAAAGAAAAACGCCGTGCAGACGGAACATATATTAAATTTGACGATAATGCAGCAGTTTTATTAAACAAACAAAATGAGCCAATAGGCACACGCGTTTTCGGTCCAGTTGCCAGAGAATTAAGGGGTAAGGGTTTCCTTAAAATAGTTTCTATGGCACCTGAAGTATTATAGGAGTTAAGAATGCCTATAAAATTTAAACTTAAAAAAGATGATCCAGTTGTAGTTATTGCTGGTAAAGACAAAAAGAAAGTATCTAAAATAATAGGTTTAGATAAAGAGAAAGGTCAAGTGGTTGTTGAGAATGTGAATGTTGTAAAACGCCACACTCGTCCAAACCAAACTAACCCGGACGGCGGTATTATTGAAAAAAATATGCCGTTTTCCATCTCTAATGTAATGTATCATTGCAGCAATTGCAAAACTGGTGTTCGTTTAGGCGTTAAACATTTAGAAAACGGCAAAAAAGTTCGCTATTGCAAAAAATGTAATGAAGTTATTGATAAGGCATAGGTGGAAAGATATGACTGAATTAAAAGAGAAATATCTCAAAGAAGTTGTTCCCCACATGATGAAAACTTTTTCTTACAAAAATATTAACCAAGTGCCTGTAATTGAAAAAGTTGTTCTTAATATGGGTGTAGGTGAAGCAGCTGCAAATGCAAAAGTTCTTGAACATGCTATCAATGATATGACTAAAATAGCTGGTCAAAAACCAGTTGTTACAAGAGCTAAAAAATCAATAGCTGGTTTTAAAATCCGTGAAGGCCAGGCTATTGGCTGTAAAGTTACTTTACGCCACGATACTATGTATGAATTCTTACAAAGATTTTTCAACATAGCACTTGCTCGTGTTCGTGACTTTAAAGGCGTTAGCTCTAAATCATTTGATGGTCATGGCAACTATGCTATGGGTGTTAAAGAACAAATTATCTTCCCGGAAATTGATTATGATAAAATAGATAAAGTACGCGGATTAGATGTAATTATTACTACAACAGCTAAAACCGATGAGGAAGGCAGAGAACTGCTTAAAGCTCTCGGTATGCCTTTCGCTTAAGTAGGAGGATATAAATGGCTACTACTGCGAAATATAACAGTGCTTTTGAAAAGAAAAAATTTCAAGTGCGTAAAAATAACAGATGCCCACTTTGTGGTCGTCCGCGTGCTTTTATGAGACGGTTTAATATGTGCCGTATGTGTTTCCGTAAACTTGCGTTAAATGGTGATATACCTGGTGTTCGCAAGTCAAGCTGGTAGGATTGGAGGAGCAGCATAATGAGATTGACTGACCCTATTGCTGATATGCTTGCACGCATGCGTAATGCATTAATGGTTAAGCATTCAGAAGTTACAATACCTTATTCTAAAATAAAAGAAAGCATCGCAGCTATTTTTAGAGATGAAGGTTATATAAAAAATTACAGAGTTGTTACAAACGGCAATAAAAAAGACATTATCGTTTATTTAAAATATAATGATATGAATGAGTCTGTTATCCGTGGATTAAAGCGTATATCTAAACCTGGCAGGAGAGTTTATGTAAATACTAAAAACTTATCTCTTGTATTAGGTGGTTTAGGTAATGGTATAATATCTACATCTGCTGGTATTAAAACAGTTAAACAATGCCTTAATGAAAAAGTAGGCGGCGAATATCTCTGTCAAATTTGGTAATTGGAGTATAAATATGGCACAAAATAGTCAAGCAGCCCAAGAGCCGAAAGTTAAAGTATCTCGTATTGGTAAAACACCAGTTACTATTCCGGCGGGGGTAAAAGTGAATGTTGAGGGCTCTATTGTTAAAGTAGAAGGTCCAAAAGGGAAACTGTCACAAGAAGTTACTGAAGGTATTATCGTTAAAGTTGACGGGTCTCAAGTAATAATTGAATGTGCTGATGGTTCTATTAGTTTAAGACAAAAACATGGGCTTTTCAGAACACTTATTGCTAACATGGTTGAAGGTGTAACTAACGGATTTTCTAAAAATCTTGAAATAATCGGTGTAGGTTATAAAGTTGCAATGAAAGGTAAAGATTTAGATCTTTCTATGGGCTTTTCTCACCCAGTTATATTTAAAGCACCAGAAGGTATAGAGTTTTCAGTTGATGGAACTACTAAAATATCTGTAAAAGGTATTGACAAACAGCTTGTTGGTCAAGTTGCAGCAAACATCCGTAAAATCAGAAAACCAGAACCATACAAAGGTAAAGGTATCCGTTATGCAGGTGAGTATGTTGCTATGAAAGCCGGCAAATCTGGTAAAAAATAAGGAGAGCAGATAGTGAGCAGGTTTAATAAAGCTGAAGGACGCATTAGGCGTCACATCAGATTAAGAAAAAAAATCCGCGGGACAGAGTCTTGTCCACGCCTTGCTGTATTTAAAAGTAATACAAACATATATGCTCAGGTTATCAATGATAAAACTGGGGAAACTATTGTTTCAGCAAGCTCTCTTGAAAAAGAGTTCCGTGCAAAATTCGGTGGTAAATTAAACATTGAAGTTGCTAAAACTATCGGTGAAACAGTTGCTAAACGCGCTAAAGAAAAAGGTGTATCTACTGTTGTGTTTGATAGAGGCGGCTTCATATATCATGGCAGAATAAAAGCATTAGCAGACAGCGCACGCGAAGCTGGTCTTGAATTCTAATTAGGGGGTTTGATTTGAGTACAGAAGAAAAACAATTATTTGATAAAGTTGTTCACATTGGCAGAGTTACAAAAGTTGTTAAAGGTGGACGCATATTCAAGTTTACAGCCCTTGTAGTAGTTGGTGACCACAATGGTAATGTTGGTATCGGTCACGGTAAAGCACGAGAAGTACCTGATGCTATTCGTAAAGCTATGGATAATGCTAAGAAAAATATGGTAGCAATACCTGTTGCTAAAGGCAGTATCCCACATGAAATCATTGGTAAATTTGGAGCAAGCGAAATCGTTATGAAACCAGCTGCTCCTGGTACTGGTATCATTGCTGGTGGTGCTGTTCGTTCATTATTTGAACTTGCAGGTATCCACAATATCTTATGTAAATCTGTAAGAAGCAGAAACCCATATAACTCTTTATATGCTGCTATGAACGGATTTAAAAATTTGAGAACTATAGACCAAGTTGCTTCAGCACGCGGTCTTGAAATTTCAGACATAGTTAAAAATAATAAATAATTTATGGGGCATATAGCCCCATAAATTTTATCTTTCTTTAATATATACCCAAAAATTTTATATAGTATCCTAAAAAAGTTTGCAGTATTAACTGCACTATCAACACAATATGTTTAGGCAATACTTCAGTATAGGTATTATTTGGTATTACTCTGAATAATAGAAATATCGTAATAATGTCGTATTGAGCCTAAAAGGTGAAATATCTGTATTGTAAAATGTAAGCTATGATACAGCATTTAGAATTATTACAGTTTAAAAATTCTAGAAATTATGACTATTTAGGAAACAGCTAAAATTATATTCATATTGTATAGTATCCTAAAAAAGTTTGTAGTATTAACTGCACTATCAACACAATATGTTTAGGCAATACTTCAGTATAGGTATTATTTGGTATTGCTCTGAATAATAGAAATATCGCAATAATGTCATATTGAGCCTAAAAGGCGAAATATCTGTATTGTAAAATGTAAGCTATGATATAGTATTATATAAAACAGATTAATAAAAATTATGAACTAAATATATTATATACACCAAATTTTATATATTTGAACTTTTTACTTTACTTTTAAAATTAATTATTATACATTACTATTTCATTAATAATGGCTTGCGTTAGAGAAAAGCGAGTAAGTCGTTAAATTTAGGAGAATAGAATGCAACTTAATGACCTTAGACCAGGATATGGTGCTAACAAAGAAAGAAAACGCAGAGGCAGAGGAACAGGCAGCGGTCAGGGAACTACTGGCGGACGCGGTAACAAAGGACAGAACGCTAGAAAAAGCGGGCAGGTTCGCGGGGGATTTGAAGGTGGTCAAATGCCATTACTTCGCCGTATTCCAAAAAGAGGCTTTAACAATACTCAATTTGCTACAGTTTATGAAATAGTTAATTTAGCAGATATTGAAGAAAGATTTGAAGCAGGCGAAGTAGTTAATGCTGAAAACTTAAAAGCAAGAAGATTAGTTCACTGCAATGAAGATGGCATCAAAATATTAGGCAATGGCGAATTAACTAAAAAACTTAACTTTATAGTTGATAAAGTTTCAAAATCTGCAGAAGAAAAAATCAAAAAAGCAGGCGGCGAAGTTAAATTAATTGAAAAAGTAAAATATACTTCTAAAAAAGATAAATAAGTCTTTTCATATAAGCCACCTTTTATAAGGTGGCTTTTTTCATATTAATTATTCTTTTTTATCAAATATTTATCTATAAATGTGTAGAAAATATGTAGAGATTTCTATATAAATACCTTAAAATGACGGAGTAAAACGGTAGACTGTTTAGTGAAAGATATATTCCATAAAATATTTGAGGTGATATTATGTGTATTCATAAAAAAACATCAGAGTGTAACAATTCTATTTTGACAGAATATTTGTATGGTGGGTATAATTGTATTTTTTCATTTTTACCGATGTATACAAATAATTTTAAGAAACATTTAATATTAGATGAAAGCGATAGAAAAATAAACAATATAAATGAACAAGAAAATAGTAATAAAAATTTAGTGTATGATGATATTTACGAATGGGTGGAAGTATCAGAAGAATTAATGTCTTTAGTGGATGAAGCATTGATTAAATTTGCTCGTGAATTGGAGATTTTAAAAAATTCATAAAAATTATATTATGCAAATTGATAATTAGAATAAATAATAGGTAAAATATAAGAATGATTGCAGTAAATTGGATGAAAAAAGGTTTTTAAATCTTTTTAAATAAAATAATTTTTAGCAGTTGTTTTTAGATTTTACAACTATATTGCCTGCGATAAATATCGCTTTACAAAATAATAGATTTTTTATATAGTAAAGAAAATATTTTATATTA
>CAJUJZ010000035.1 GCA_910586745.1 uncultured Mucispirillum sp.
CACTTCCCAATTTAATATCATAAATATATCTGATAACACTACCAAATATAAAATTCTGCAAATTTTCGTCTAACTTTGCTATATCTATTACAAAAACATCATTTGATTTAATTTTCTTAATTTCTTCTATTAATTCTCTTTCATTGTCTTTTTTTATATTATCAAATATATTTTTCCCCTTAATATTACTTTTAATAATTCGGGCAAATTTTCTCCAACTTTGAACAGTTATTTCTTTTTTTAAGTCTGTTCTACCAGATTCCTGTCTATTATCTACTAACTCTAGAAAATCGCTCCATTGGTCTGTGTTGGTAAAGCCATTATCCATTGAAATAAAATTTAATATGGCATCCATTGTTTGAGTTGAATCGTCAATATTTGAAAACATTAAATCTAAATTATCCTTATTATCTTTATTACAAGGAAATTTATAGTAAAATGCTTGTTTGTGTTCTAGTTGTTCTTTAAGTATAGTTTCTTTGTTAGCATATGTATTATTTTGAAATTTATCTGAATATGGATAAAAATATTGGACATTTTTAAATGGTGTAGGATTTAAGCCTAATTGCTTATACTCCTCTATTGTATCTGAGTAATTCCCCCCCCCCGAAAAATTTTCCGACATCTTATCAATAGATAATAAATCTGCCCCTTTTACATTAAAAATTATGTATGCTACATCATCTTTATCTTCATTTTTTGCTACCATCATTTTATCTTGAAGAGCTTTTAATAAAAACATGGCATAAGATGTTTTAGAGGCAAGACCAGATATACCAGAAATATTTAAATGTGCTCCTTCTGGACCAATTAAAAATCTTGTGTCCATATGGACAGGTATTTTTATAGGTTCATTATCTTTCATACCTTCATACATATTTAAATATCCACATACTACACCATATTTATTATCTTCTTTTAATAAGCCTAATGCTTTTATGATTTCTTCTTTATTTGCCAAAAAAACTTTTGCATCATTTTGTAGTGGCAAATAAATATTTTGATTATTATAAATTACTTTTCCATAAATATAATTCATACCAACACGATAAGTATTACTATCACAAGCAGTATCACCAAAATCACTAGATATATAATTACTTAAAAAACTAGCACTATCAGTAATATGAGATATTTCTTCTATAACACCATAGGATACACTATTATTTATATGTTCTATCTTTATCACATCAAAAGGATTTAGGATTAAATCCTGCTTTGTCCAAAAATAAAAATTATCTATTGTGGTAGGTTTTGATTCTGTTGCAATAACCTTACCTATTAATTTATTTTCCTGCATAGTCCACTCCTAAAATATATTTAAAAACATTTGATTACTTAAATATTGGCTTTTAGCATATTGTTCCGTGATGTAAACTGGATATAAGTGGTTAGCCCATCTTTTATCATTCCCATAACATACTGGATTTCTCTCATTTATTATATTAGCACTTATTAAATCAACTTCCTCACTATCTATACCATTTTCTATTTCTTTATCTGTAACTAATATTTTTTCAATTTTTAAAATTCCACTATAAATATCATTTGTGTATTTTATATCTCTTATTCTAATATACCATACAGCAAATTTTAGTTTTTCATATTCATACATACTAACAGGTGTTCTATGATATAGTGGTAAATTTGCGACATTTTCGGTTA
The DNA here is from genome assembly GCA_910586745.1 of uncultured Mucispirillum sp. Lineage (GTDB taxonomy): Bacteria > Chrysiogenota > Deferribacteres > Deferribacterales > Mucispirillaceae > Mucispirillum. Next base: position 1,666 of record CAJUJZ010000035.1, read on the forward strand.
TTACATTTCCTCTCTTATCTTTAAAATTAGCTGGATTAAATGATTTTGATACACCAACAATATATTTATATGCCTCTTTAAATTTATATAATTCTTTCTCTTTCATATGTTGGTTTTTATATTCTAATGAGCCATCTTTTAATAGATATTTATTTTGTGATAATAGCCTATTATCAACCAATTCTTTTACCATATTTTGTTCTTCTTTCATCATATGTGTTTGTATTTCAGCAACAGCTTTATCTTCTAATTTATCCTTGTCAGCAGTCTTATATGGCAAAATTTTTGAGAACTCAATATTTTTACTTGTTTGATTATTTATTTTGTCTTTTAATTCATTTGTTTGACTACCCATTATATGCTCATTAAAACTTTTCTTTGGTAATGCAATCACATTGTGCTTTCTCAGTTTAAAGGCTTCCATGTTTTTATTCTGTCTTTTACAGCAAGCAACACATACTTGACCTGCTATTATGGGAAACACTTCTTGGTTATAGCTTATATCATCTACCTTAAATGTTCTTCTTGATCCATCTAAAAAATATGCAAACAATGGTTCAGTTTTACTTAATATATCTTCTGCATATAATTTTAAATTTATAGATTTATCTTCTTTTCTTGTTTCACATAGATATTTTAGGTTATATTCTGCAAAATCATCATATTGAATAGTAGATAATCCCATATTTTCATGCTTATATTTATGAGAATTAAAATTTGTTCCTCCAGTTTCTTTTGCGATATATGAAATAATTCTAGCCATTATGCTCTCCATTCTCCTTTATCTACTATAATGGATGAAATTATATTTGACAACAAAAAAGAGGAGCATCTGCTCCCCCTGATATTGTATATTAACTTTCCTGACTAATAAATTTAAATTTACCGTCAATAATGTGTTTAGAACCTGTTCCCGCAGGTATAAGTTTACCCATGATAACATTTTCTTTTAAGCCGCGAAGTTTATCTGTTTTACCAGAACATGCTGCATCTGTAAGAACTCTTGTTGTTTCCTGGAAAGATGCTGCAGAAATAAAGCTTTCTGTATTAAGTGCAGCTTTTGTAATACCTTGAAGTATAGGTCTGCCTTTTGGCGGTTCTTTTCCTTCAGATAAAAGCTCCTGCTGAACTTTTTTGAATTCGCTTTTGTATACTTCTTCATTTGGCATAAAGTCAGAATCACCAGCATCTTCAATAATAACTTTTTTAAGCATTTGACGAACAATAACTTCTATGTGTTTATCATTAATGCTGACTCCAGATTTTCTATATACTATCTGGATTTCATCAACTAAGTATTTAGCCAGTGCTTCTTCACCTAATACAGCTAATATATCGTGCGGGTTAATGTTGCCATCAATTAATGCTTCACCAGCTCGGATAAAGTCGCCTTCATGAGCATTAATATAACGCATAGTGTTTATGCTGTATACTTTTTTATCACCAGTATTTTCGTTTTCAATAGTAAGTTTTTTCATACCGCGGACAGCATTTTCAATTTTAACAATACCGTCAATTTCTGCAATAATTGCAGGGTCTTTTGGTTTTCTTGCTTCAAAAAGCTCAGCAACACGAGGAAGACCAACAGTAATATCTTTAGTTTTTTGTGCTTCTCGTGGGATTTTCGCAATAATATCACCAGGATATACTTCATCGCCTTCGTTAAAAGAAATAATAGTACCAGGAGTTAACTCATAACGATAAACTGTTTTATTATCTGCATCTTTAATAGAGATACGAGGTCTGCGTTTTTCTTTAGAGTTAGCAACAACAACTTTTTGAGAAATATTTGTTGTCTGGTCTACTTCTTCTTTTAAAGTTTCCCCTTCTACTAAATCTCCATAAGCAACTGTACCAGCAAACTCTGTCATAATAACAGATACATGTGGGTCCCAGTCAAATAAGAGCTGACCTTTTGTTACAGAGTCCCCTTCTTCTACACGGATAACACTGCCATATCCTGGAGTATATTTTTCTAATACACGACCTATTGAATCTTTAACCATAACAGAACCGTTTCTGTTGAGCACAACAATTTCATTTTTTCTGTTACGGAGAGTTTTCATACCCTCAAATGCAACAGTTCCGCCCATTCTTGAGCTCATAGAAGATTCTATACCACCGGCAGACGCAATACCACCAATGTGGAATGTTCTCATTGTAAGCTGTGTACCAGGTTCACCAATAGACTGGGCTGCAATAGTACCTGCTGCTTCGCCTATTTCTATCATACGGCGTGTAGCTAAATCTAAACCGTAACATTTTCTGCATATACCAAATTCGCTGTCGCATGTTAATGCAGAACGAACCATTACTTTATCAATACCAGCTTTTTCTATTTTTTCAATAACTTCTTCATCAATAAATGTATCTGCTTCTACTATTAATTCATCAGTTAATGAATCAAACAAATCTTCTAATGTATATCTGCCATAAATCCTTTCGCCAAGAGTTTCAACAACTGATGCACCTTGGAATAATGGACCTGCTTCAATACCTTTAATAGTGCCGCAGTCATCTTCAGAAATAATTAAATCTTGAGCAACATCAACAAGACGACGAGTAAGGTAACCAGAGTTTGCTGTTTTTAAGGCAGTATCAGCAAGACCTTTACGAGCACCGTGAGTTGAAATAAAATACTGGCTCATTGTTAAACCTTCACGGAAGTTAGAGTCAATAGGTGTTTCAATAATTTCACCAGATGGTTTAGCCATCAGACCACGCATACCAGCAAGCTGAGCAATCTGAGCTTTAGAACCCCTTGCACCAGAGTCACTCATGACATAAAGAGTATTGTAATATTTTTCTCTTTTATTCTCCTTAGAAGCGTCGCCGCCTAAGTTTTCAATTGTTTTAATAAGCTTATCAGTAATGTTTTCATTAGTTTTTGACCAAACATCAATTATCTGGTTATAACGCTCACCTTTAGAAAGGGCTGCTTCCTCTCTATAATGTCTTTCAATTTCCTGAACTTTGCCATAAGCTTCTGCAATAAGCTCACTTTTCTCTTTAGGGATAATCATATCATCTATACAGATTGAATATCCTGCAATAGTGGAGTATTTAAAGCCTAAGTCTTTTAAGTTATCAAGGAATGTAACGCTGTACCAGTTGCCTAATTTTTTATAAATATAGTCAACAAGTTTACCTAACTCTTTTTTACCTAAAACTTTGTTTACCTGTTCAAAATCAATATCTTCAGGAACAATACCGTAAAGAATTACACGGCCTGCTGATGTATCATACATTTTACCATCAATTCTTACTTTAATTTCTGCCTGCAGGCTTAATTTACCATGGTCAATAGCTATAACAACTTCTTCTGGAGAAGAATATACTTTGCCACTGCCAAGAGCATTTTTCAGCGGACGAGTTAAGTAGTAAATACCTAAAACCATATCCTGTGTAGGAATAGCAAGCGGTTGTCCGTTAGCAGGTGATAAAATATTGTAAGCAGAAAGCATAAGTGTTCTTGCTTCAAGCTGTGCCTGAAATGATAACGGCACATGGACTGCCATTTGGTCACCGTCAAAGTCGGCATTAAATGCAGTACATACAAGTGGATGGAGCTGTATAGCTTTTCCTTCAATTAACTGTGGCTCAAATGCTTGAATACCAAGTCTGTGCAGTGTAGGGGCACGGTTTAATAATACAGGGTGTTCTCTAATTACTTCCTCTAATACATCCCATACTTCCTGTCTGCGTTCTTCTACCATTCTTTTTGCTTGTTTCACTGTAGAAGCTATGCCTCTTTCTTTTTCAAGTTTATAGTATAAAAATGGTTTAAATAATTCTAATGCCATTAATTTAGGCAGACCGCACTGGTGCATTTTTAAATGTGGACCAGCAACAATAACTGAACGACCAGAATAGTCAACCCTTTTACCTAAAAGGTTTTGACGGAAACGACCATTTTTACCTTTAATCATATCAGATAATGATTTTAATGGGCGTTTGTTGCTTGAGCGGATTATTCTGCCGCGTCTGCCATTATCAAAAAGAGCATCTACTGCTTCCTGAAGCATCCTTTTTTCGTTACGGATAATAATTTCAGGTGCATTTAACTCCATAAGTTTTTTAAGACGGTTATTTCTATTGATAACGCGTCTGTATAAGTCGTTTAAGTCACTTGTAGCAAATCTGCCACCATCAAGTGGTACAAGTGGGCGTAATTCTGGTGGTATAACAGGTATAACATCAAGCACCATCCATTCTGGGCGGTTGTTTGATTTTCTAAATGCTTCAACAACTCTTAATCTTTTAGCAAGTTTTAAGCGTTTCTGCATACTATTAGTTTCTCTTAATTCGCTTTTAAGTTCAATTAAAAGCAAATCAAGGTCTACTTTTTTCAATAAGTCTTTTATACCTTCTGCACCAATTTTAGCTGCAAAGCCATTTGTACCAAAATCTTCAACAGCTTTTCTATACTGTTCTTCTGTTAATATTTGTCTTTCTTTTAAATTAGATGATTTTGGGTCAGTAACAATGTATGACTCAAAATACACTACTCTTTCAATATCTTTAATAGATAAGTCAAGAATAGAGCCTATGCGTGATGGAGTACCTTTAAAAAACCAAATATGACATACAGGTGATGCTAAATCAATATGCCCCATACGAACACGGCGGACTTTTGATTGAATAACTTCAACACCGCATTTTTCACAGACAATACCTCTATGTTTCATGCGTTTATATTTACCGCATAAACATTCCCAGTCTTTTACAGGACCAAATATTTTAGCACAGAAAAGACCATCTCTTTCAGGTTTGAAAGTTCTGTAGTTGATTGTTTCAGGTTTAGTTACTTCCCCTGATGACCAGCTTAATATTTTCTCAGGAGATGCAATTTTTATGCGTATAGCATCAAAAAACACTGAACTCTTATTCTCTCTAATACTTTTTTTCATAATATTAAATTTACCTCATTAACTGAAGTTTATTAGCATTTGCCAAAACTCGCTGCAAAGATGATTACTCTGCAGGATATTCTAATCTATTCACCTTTGTCATCAAAAGGTTCATCGTCATCATCAGTGTCTAAATCAAGACTGATGCTTCTAACAACATCATCACTGCTAGGGATATCTTCATCTCTAATACCAGCACTCATATTATTAAGCTGTTCATTTGAAATAAGTTCATCGCCTGTAAGCAGCTCAATATCAAGTACAAGACCTTGCAGCTCTTTAATAAGAACATTAAATGACTCTGGCATATTTGGCGTAAAGCTGAAGTTACCATTTACAATAGATTCATAAACTGCTGTTCTTCCTTCCACATCGTCTGATTTGACAGTCAGCATTTCCTGTAATATGTTTGCAGCACCATAAGCTTCTAATGCCCAAACCTCCATCTCTCCAAGTCTTTGGCCACCAAACTGTGCTTTACCACCAAGAGGCTGTTGAGTAACAAGAGAGTATGGACCAGTAGAACGAGCATGGATTTTTGTATCTACTAAGTGGTGCAGTTTTAACATATACATGACACCAACTGTAACTTCCTGGTCAAATTTTTCACCAGTTCTTCCGTCATATAAAACTGTCTGACCGTCGCTTTGAAAGCCTGCTTCTGTAAGCATTTTTTTAATGTCTGCTTCTTTTGCACCATTAAATACTTCAGTTGCAACATGTTTACCAAGCTTCTTAGCAGCCCAGCCTAAGTGTGTTTCAAGAATCTGTCCAATGTTCATACGAGAAGGCACAGAAAGTGGGTTTAACACTATTTCTACTGGTGTGCCGTCTGGTAAGTATGGCATATCTTCTTCTGGTAATATACGAGAAACAATACCTTTATTACCATGACGGCCTGCCATTTTATCCCCAACAGATAAGCGTCTGCGAATTGCAACATATACTCTTACTGATTTTAATACACCAGCAGATAATTCATCACCTTTTTCTATTTTTCTGCGTTTATCCTGAAATTTTTCTTCAGCATCTTTTTTGCCTTGTATGCATACTGCATCTGCTTTAGCATATTCAGCATCAAATTCTGCTTTTCCTTCAATATCAAATTTTGCCATTTCCCTTGCAGTTATTGGAGCAAGATTTTCTTCTGTTAATACTGTTCCAGCTGTTAAGCCTGCACAGTCTGATTTTAATGTTTTGCCAGCAAGCAGAGAAATTACTCTGTCTTTTCTAGCATTTTCTATAGCAGAAACTTCTCTTGTATAAGCTGCTGCAATGCGTTCAGCTTCACGCTGTTCTATTAACTCAGTTCTGTGGTCTTTGTTAATATCACGGCGAGTCATAACCTGAACATCTAAGATTGTTCCTGATATGCCAGGTGGCACTCTTAATGATGCATCTTTAACATCACCTGCTTTTTCACCAAAAATTGCACGGAGAAGTTTTTCTTCAGGTGTTGCCTGAGTTTCACCTTTTGGTGTTACTTTACCAACAAGGATATCACCTTCTGATACTTTAGCACCAATTCTGATAATACCACTTTCATCTAAGTTTCTTAAAGCTTCTTCAGAGATATTTGGTATATCTCTAGTGATTTCTTCTGCACCAAGTTTTGTATCTCTTGCGTCTATTTCAAATACTTCTATGTGTATAGAAGTGAAAGCATCTTCTTTAACAAGTTTTTCTGATACTAAGATAGAGTCTTCATAGTTGTAACCCATCCAAGGCATGAATGCTACTACTATGTTTCTGCCAAGAGCCAGTTCACCTCTATCAGTAGATGCACCATCTGCTAATGTATCACCTTTTTTAACTTTCTGACCAAGAACAACACTTGCATTATAGTTAATGCATGTATCCTGATTAGAACGGCGGTATTTAACTAAATCATGAACATCTATACCAAAAGTGCCATCTTCATTTACATAGCGGACAATAATAGTATCTGCATCTACATAATCAACAACACCGTCGTTAAGTGATATTAATGCAGAACCAGAATCTACTGCAACTTTTCTTTCTAAACCTGTTCCAACAATTGGAGCATCAGTTCTAATTAATGGTACTGCCTGACGCTGCATGTTTGAACCCATTAATGCACGGTTAGCATCATCATGCTCTAAGAAAGGAATAAGAGCTGTTGATACTGATACTATCTGCATTGGAGCAACATCCATTAACTGCACCTGCTCTTTTGGAGTATTTAAGTTTTCACCAGCATAACGACAAGCAACATCTTCTGTTAAAAAACAGCCGTTTTCATCAAGTGGTGAGTTAGCCTGTGCAATGTAGTAATCCTCTTCCTGCAGTGCATACATATATACAACTTCATCTGTTACTCTGCCATTTTCAACTTTTCTGTATGGTGTTTCAATAAAACCAAATTCATTGATTTTAGCATAAGTAGTAAGAGAAGTAATAAGACCAATGTTTGGACCTTCTGGTGTTTCAATAGGGCATATTCTTCCATAGTGAGAAGTGTGAACATCACGAACTTCAAAGCCAGCCCTGTCTCTGTTTAAACCACCAGGACCTAATGCAGAAAGACGGCGTTTATGCGTAATTTCAGATAATGGGTTATTTTGATCCATAAACTGAGAAAGCTGATAACTGCCAAAAAACTCTTTAATTGATGCAGAAAGAGGTTTTGCATTTAATAAATCCTGTGGTGTAGAGTCTTCTAAATCTTGAATACTCATACGCTCTTTAACAGTTTTTTCCATTCTAGCAAGACCTATGCGTATATGGTTTTGCAGCTGTTCGCCTGCAGCTCTTACACGCCTGTGGCCTAAGTGATCAATATCATCTATATGTTCAACACCAAGACGAATATTATTAAGAACTCTTACTGTTTCAACAATATCTTCTTTTGAAAAAATTACTTTATCCAGTGGAACAATTTCTTCTGAAATTTTAAGCCTTTTATTGATTTTTAAGCGGCCAACACGAGATAAATCATAACGCTTAGGATTAAAGAAAAGGTTATGGAACTGTGCAGCTGCTGTATCATCTGTTGCAGGCTCTCCTGGACGAAGTTTTTTATAAATTTCTATTAAAGCTTCATCTTTAGTTTTAATTTTATCAATAGCCATAATATCTCTGATAGCTGCATCAGAAGTTTGTCTGTTAATAAAAAGGATAGAAAATTCTTTTATAGAAAGCCCTACAATCTGCTCTAAAAGTTCTTCTGTAACTGCAGTATTTGATTCTGCAATAACTTCACCGTTAGCAGCATCAACAATATCTTCTGCTAAATAAGTATCTATTAAATCTTTTGGATCTATTTCATATTTTGTAAGACCTGATTTAATAACTTTTTTGAAAGCACCTTTTGTGATAGATATATTTGGTTTAACAATGTATTCATTAGTTGCAGGGTCTTTAATACCTAGAGTAAGTTTATAGTCAGTAATTACATGTTCTTTATTAAACTCTCTGCAAAATCTGCCATCTTCAATAGTTACTTTATCTTTTTGGTAATATGTATCTAATATATCCTGATTAGTTAAGCCTAAAGCTTTTAATAAAACTGTTACAGGGATTTTTTTCTTTTTATCAATACGCACATACATTACATTCTTAGAGTCAAATTCAAAATCAAGCCAAGAACCTCTGTATGGGATTATACGAGCACTGTATAAGTGTTTTTCAGAAACACTTTTACCAGCAGTTAAATCTTCAAAAAAGATACCAGGAGACCTGTGCAGCTGGCTAACAATTACTCTTTCAACACCATTAATTACAAAAGTACCTCTATCAGTCATAAGTGGAATATCACAAAGATATACATCACTTTCAGTTGCTGATAAAGTAATTCTTTCGCCTGTTTCTTCATTAATATCATGAGTAGAAAGGCGAACTTTAACTTTTAATGGTGCAGCATAGTTTGTATTTCTATCAATAGACTCCCGTGGAGTATATTTAGCTTTTTCAATAGTGTAGCTAACATATTCAAGCACAGAAGTATCGTTAAAATCTGTTATAGGAAATATTTCACGGAAAACTTCTTCAAGTCCTTGAAACTTGCGTTTATCTTCAGGAACATCCTGTTGAAGAAATTCAGCATAAGATTGTTTTTGAACCTCTATAAGGTCTGGTATATCAATTACTTTCTTAATTTTAGAAAAATTGATACGCTCTATTGGTTTTTTTGTATTAAGCATCCTTTTCTCACCACCGCTGGTTCGTGATTTTTTGAGCAAAACAGGGGGAAGCCCATATAGAGCGACCCCCTCTCAATATTTTAACACATAAAGTGTTTATTTTACAATAGGTTAGCAGCCTTAAAGCTAATTACTTAACTTCGGCTGTGCCGCCTGCATCTGTAAGTTTTTTAGCGATTTCTTCAGCTTCAGCTTTAGCGATACCTTCTTTAACTGGTTTTGGTGCTTCGTCAACTAATGCTTTAGCTTCTTTTAATCCTAAGCCAGTGATTTCACGCACTACTTTAATCACTTGCACTTTTTGAGCACCGCCATTAGTTAAGATAACATCAAATTCAGTTTTTTCAGCTGCTGCCGGAGCTGCTGCGCCTGCTGCTGGAGCTGCTGCTACTGCTACTGGTGCAGCTGCAGAAACACCAAATACATCTTCTAATTCTTTTACAAAGTCTGCAAGTTCAATTACAGACATATTTTTTAAAAATTCTAAAACTTGATCTTTAGTTACAGCCATTTTAAGCCTCCAAATTTTACTACTGTTCGTTTTCTTTTTTAGTTTTTAATGCACTAAGCACCTGGACGAGACCGCGTGGAATATTCGCAAGCACGGACACGAAATTCGTAATCGGCGCGTTCATGCTGCCGAGAGCTTTCGCCAAAAGTTCTTCTCTGGATGGCAGGTCAGCAAGTTTTTCAATGCCGCTCTGGTCAAGTGCCATACCGTCAAAATAACCACCTTTAATAACGAAAAATTTAGACATTGCAGCATCTTTAGCATATTTTTTTGCTAATTTGGCAGCCGCAGCAAAGTCTTCTTTAACTACTACAAGTGCAGTGGGCTCTACAAGTGCGTAGTCAATCTCAGTAATATTATCAGCGTTTAACGCTTTTTTGAGAAGTGTGTTTTTAACAACACGGTAGTCATTACCAGCTTCTTTAAAGCTTCTGCGGATTTCATCCATTTGGTCAAAAGTAAGACCTTTGTAATTAGTGACAATTACACCAGCAGATTCTTTTATCTCAGCTGTAATACTTTTTACAAGTTCTATTTTCTGCTCTTTACGCATTTTCAAGGTAATCACCTCATAAATTACAGAGCCGGTTGAATATATAAAGATAAGTTTCCACAGGACTTATACTGCACACCGAAGGCAGACCCTGTTTCTTCAACCCGCTTTTTTCATTGTATTAATTAACTAACCTTATAAAAAGTTAATTAGAAATTTTTAGGGTCAACTTTAACACCAGGACCCATTGTTGTTGAAATATTAATGCCTCTTAAATAAATACCTTTGCTTGATGCAGGTTTAGCTTTTACAAGTGCATCAACAAGAGTTTTCATATTTTCAACAAGTTTGCTAGTTTCAAAGTTTTTTCTACCGATAGGTGCGTGAACAATACCAGCTTTATCAACTCTAAATTCCACCATACCAGCTTTTAATTCTTTAACAGCTTTTATTACATCATTTGTAACTGTGCCTACTTTTGGGTTAGGCATAAGCCCGCGTGGCCCTAACACTTTACCAAGTTTGCCCACCTTAGCCATCATGTCTGGAGTTGCCACAACTTTATCAAATTCCATATAGCCACCCTCAACCTTAGTGACTAATTCATCGCCGCCAACAATGTCAGCGCCAGCTGCTTCAGCTTCCTTAGCCTTGTCGCCTTTTGCAAATACTGCTACACGAACAACTTTACCTGTTCCATTAGGAAGAACTACAGCACCTCTAACCATTTGGTCAGAGTGGCGTGGGTCTACACCTAATTTAACTGCAGCATCAACACTTTCGTTGAACTTGGCAAAGGCTGCCTTTTGTGACAGTGCAACAGCTTCTTCTAAATCATATAATTTAGTGCGGTCTACTAAACCAAAAGCTGATGCGAACTTTTTACCTTTTCTGGACATTTCCGTGCTCCTCTTGCCAGTTTTCTACATTAGCCTTCAATCTCATAACCCATACTTTTAGCTGAGCCAGCTATAATTTTTACAGCTTGGTCCATATCTTTGGTATTGAGATCAGGCATTTTAATTTCTGCAACGCGTTTTAAGCTCTCACGAGATATAACGCCAAGTTTTGCTTTACCAACATTACTAGAACCTTTTTGAACTTTCATTTCTTTTTTGATAAGTTCAGTTGCAGGTGGCATTTTAGTAATAAATGTAAAGCTGCGGTCTTCATATACTGTAATAATTACAGGCACAGAAGAATCACCTAAGTTCTGAGTTTGTGCATTAAATGCTTTACAGAACTCCATAATATTTACACCACGCTGACCAAGTGCTGGCCCTACTGGTGGTGAAGGATTTGCTTTACCAGCAGCAATCAGCAGTTTAATCTGCCCTAATACCTTCTTTGCCATTTGGCACCTCTAAAAATTATCGTCTTAAAGACTAATTTAATTCAAAATTAATCAGGTTATTTGCCTTTGCGTTTAACCTGTAAATAATCAAGCTCAATAGGAGTTTGACGACCAAAAATACTAACTATAACGCGTACTTTTTCTTTTTCTGGTGTAACTTCATCAACAACACCATCAAAACCTTGAAATGGTCCATCTATAACTTCTACCACATCATTTTTAATATATGTTAATGCAATACGCGGTGCTTCTGATTTTGCAAGTGCAAGCATTGCATTAACATCTGTTTCTGATATAGGCACTGGGTCAACGCCGCCAACAAATCCTGTAACTTTTGGAAGGCTTTTAACCACATGCCATAAATTTTTATTCATTTCCATATTAACTAATATATAACCTGGAAATGTTTTTTTCTTACTAACTTTGCGTTTACCGTTTTCAAGTTCTATCACATCTTCTGTAGGGATTAATACTTCCCCTATTTCTTCTTCTAAACCTTGGGTCCGCACTCTGTTCTCTAAAAGAGTTTTAACATGCTTCTCAAAGCCAGAATATGTGTGAACTACATACCATTGTTTTGCCATAGAATTAACCTATTATCTGCCCAGCAAGTCTTGATACTATTGCATCAACTATTCCCAAGTAAGCAGTAATCAAACCTACTACAACTACAACAACTATAGAAGTTGATATAGTAGTTTCTTTTGTAGGCCAGTTGACTTTTTTTAGCTCATCCCTGACCTGATTGTAAAATGATACTGGATTAAAACTTTTCACAATAAGTCCTCTCTTAAAGCTGATGGCAGACCAAGAGGGATTTGAACCCCCAACCCCCGGTTTTGGAGACCGGTGCTCTGCCAATTGAGCTATTGGTCTATATCATCTAAATCTTTATGCCATCAAGATGACAATTAAAGCATATTGTATATCTTTGCTATTGCAAAAGATATGTGGCATAAATTCTGCATTTAAAATACCAGCCTTATACCATTATTCCATAAATAGGAATCTTAATGTGGTGACACCACTAAAAATAAAAACAATTATCTGCTATTTAGTCTCTTTATGCAGAGTGTGTTTTTTGTCAAACTTGCAGTATTTTTTGATTTCAAGTTTGCCAGTCATAGTTTTCTTGTTTTTAGTAGTAGTGTAATTACGACGCTTACATTCGCTGCAAGCAAGAATGACGATTTCTCTCATTGAACCAAACCTTCTATTTTTTAGCGCCGTCACACCTCTAAGGCTCCCGGCTCCCGCTCGATTTGGAGCGGTAATTTTTTATGCTTATATACTCATATTAAAAATAATGCAAGTACTTTTTTAAAAATATTATATTTCAACATAATATATTCTTATTTAACTAAAAGCCCGAACCCGGAATTGAACCGGGGACCTCGTCCTTACCAAGGACGCACTCTAACCAACTGAGCCATTCGGGCAGTTCCTTTCCGTTTTAGTTTATGTGCTTTCAATTGATAAGCGGGCGACGGGATTCGAACCCGCGACCCTCAGCTTGGAAGGCTGATGCTCTAGCCAACTGAGCTACACCCGCATAACAAAGATGGTGGGGAGAGGAGGATTCGAACCTCCGAAGGAAATTCCAGCGGGTTTACAGCCCGCCCCCTTTGGCCACTCGGGTATCTCCCCATAAAAATCACTGCCTAATATAAGGCGGGTCATTTATTAAAAGCTGGTGATAGGAATTGAACCCACAACCTGCTGATTACAAGTCAGCTGCTCTACCGTTTGAGCTACACCAGCATATCGCTTTATTAAGCGGAAATAGTTTATATACTTTTTTGAAATGTTTGTCAAGATGTTTTTTTTAAAAAATTTATTTTTTATTCACTTGTCTTGACGAACATATTTCTACATAATATTTGCTAATTTGTCAATAGATTTTTTAATATAAGTGTTATTTTTTTGTAGATAAGTAATAAAAGTATTGATATTTCATTATTTTTTTGATATAGATACATACTTTTTAGGAGGTATTAATGTTTTCCCTGCTTAGTAATATTTTTAATTATTTTTTTATTAATTTTTATGCACAGGTAACCCCTGCTTATGATGCTGCAAGCAAACATTTATCATCAAAAGGAATTCAAGGTAATGATTTCCTTGTATTTATCTTTTTTGGCATAATTGCAGCAGTTTTTGTTATTTTTCTTATCTTTTCTTACTTTAAAGAAAGAAACCGTCCAAGATATTAATTTATTCATCCGCTTTAATGCGGATGTTTTTTACAAATTTTATCGCTCATATTTTATTTTTTACAATTTTGTAAAAACACCCTCTTCTACATCTTATATTAAAGCTTTATTTATCAATAAGTTATAATTTTATTTTTTTGGCACAACTTTTGTTTTTATATTTTTCATCAAGGAGGAATCTATGAAAACAAGATGGATAGTTCTTTTTATTATTACTGCTGTTATTTCATCAGCAGGTCTTTTCTTTCCTGAAAAACAGGAACTTTTTAACAGTATAGATGAGAATATTAACTTTGCAGATACTGCATGGATGATTACTGCATCTATTTTAGTTCTTTTAATGACACCAGGTGTTTCTTTCTTTTACGGAGGCATGGTAAAAGCTAAAAACATTATTTCTACTATGCTTCAAAGCTATATTGCTATGGGACTAATCAGCATACTTTGGCTTTTAGTTGGTTTTAGCCTTGCATTTGGTGATGATATTGGCGGCATTATTGGCAACCCTGCTACTTTTTTTATGTTTGATAATGTAGGCTGGAGCACTAATGCTGCCCTTTCGCCTACTATACCGCTTGCAATATTTGCACTTTTTCAAATGAAATTTGCAATACTAACCCCTGCTCTTATAACAGGCTCTTTTGCTGAAAGAGTGCATTTTTCTGCTTATGTTGTATTTATTGCTCTATTTTCGTTAATAGTATATTCTCCACTTGCTCACATGTTATGGCACCCTGACGGTCTTTTTAAATCATGGGGTGTTACTGACTTTGCTGGCGGTCTTGTAGTGCATACTTCTTCTGGTGTTGCAGCCCTTGCTGGTGCAATTTTTCTTGGCAGAAGAAAACAGTCTTCAAATATACCTGTAAATATTCCATTTGTACTGCTTGGTACTGCCCTTTTATGGATTGGCTGGTTTGGATTTAATGCAGGCTCATCTTTAGCTGTAAACGGTATAGCTGTAAAGGCATTTTTAAATACTAACACCGCAGCAGCTGTTGCAATGATTACATGGATTACTTTTGATGCTCTTATGGGCAGAAAACCAGGTGCAGTATCTGCTTCTGTAGGTGCTGTTGCAGGTCTTGTAGGTATTACACCAATGGCAGGAATGGTTACTGCCGGTGAAAGTTTATTTGTTGGGTTTATTACTGCACTTATATGCAACTTAACTGTATATGCTTTTTCCAACTCAATAGATGATGCATTAGATGTTTTTCCTACTCATGGTGTTGGCGGAATGGTGGGAAGTCTTTTAACAGGTGTATTTGTAAATGGACTTCTTGACGGCAACACTCATGAATTTCTTATGCATGCTGCTGCTCTTGCAATTACTGTAATATATACTTTCACTGCAAGTTATCTGCTTTACTACATTATTAATAAATTTATTCCTATGCGGGTATCTGAAGAAAGCGAAGATATAGGCTTAGATATCAGCCAGCATAACGAAAAATATGGTATATAATTAAAGTTTTATGCCCTCTTAGACGATTAATAATTAATCTAAGGGGGCTTTTATGGAATTAAATAATATCAGCAGCTTAAATACACCAAATATACAAGATAATACAAATAAAAATAAAATTACCTCATCTGACTTGCACAGCAGTATTAATAAACCAGATAAAGAAACTGTAAAACTATCAAAAAATAATCTCCAGTCATATAAACTTGATATTTCTTCTAATTCTGCTCAGAAAGCAAAAGAACAGTCATATTATTCTAATTCATCTAATGCTGATAATTCAGCAGGTGCTCAGGCAATAAATGATACTTATATGGCAGATATTGTAAAAAAATCTCAGGAAAAAACAAAGCCTGATGGAGTGAAAATGGATGATGTATCATGGGGACTTCTTGTGGAAATGGGTGAACAGATGGGACTTACTGACCCAGAAAAACTTGCGAAGTTAACTATTAAAGATGTGGAAGCATACTTTTATACCAAAAATATTGTAGAGCGTGATAAAAATCTTTTAAAAGATAATTTAACTGCAAATGAATATGCAGAATACAAAAACACAAAATTTGATTCTGAAAGCTACTGGAATAATGTATTTGATGAAAACGGAAATAAAAAAGATTACAGCATATATACAATTAATCAGTCCAATTCAGGACTGCCTCTTTCATCTGATGAATTTTTCTCAAATATTGGAAATATGAAACTTACAGACCTTTCTGCTGCTTCTATTCATAATATTTTGATGGCTAATGAAAATAAAGATACTGCTTTATTTACTTATGCAGTTAAAAATGCAGAAACTGCCGACAGAACAAAAACAGTATCCGAAAATCAGAAAGAAATGATAGAAGCCTATAATGCTATGCAGGAATATGCTTCAAATGTGCCTTCTGTATATGAACAGACACAGATTATTACAAGCACTATGAAAAAAAGCAGCCTTTCATATTACCATATTTAATGCAGTTTTT
The DNA here is from genome assembly GCA_910586745.1 of uncultured Mucispirillum sp. Lineage (GTDB taxonomy): Bacteria > Chrysiogenota > Deferribacteres > Deferribacterales > Mucispirillaceae > Mucispirillum. Next base: position 17,749 of record CAJUJZ010000035.1, read on the forward strand.
TTTTGTAAAACAGTTTCTTACTTTATTCATAAAAAAAGCTGAATATTTAATCCAGCTTTTTTATCTCATTATATTCTACCATATTGCAGGTATTTCTTATGGTGCTTTATACATTATATTTTTTGGCTCTATATCAAATATTTCATAAAGTTTATCCATTGTAGAAAGGACTGCATTTACCCTTATTTTACAGGTAAATAAATATCATTTAATATTGTATTCATTTCACCCGCATATGTTTTTTAGCTGCTCAAATTTTTCCGTATGCTGTATAAACTTTTGATAAATCTTATTCTTTATTTAAAGCATATAATGTAAGTGTACCATTAATTTGATACCCTTTAAACTCATATGTATTATAGTATTCTACAACTTTTTGTGTAAGCTCGTCAAATCTCTACTTATCACTTTCCTGTCACTATTTTGCAAAATTACCATCTGCATTATACTTTGCACCATTATTATCAAAAGAATGAGTTATTTCATTAGCAGCTATGGTTCCTATACCGCTGGCATCTGCTTCTGTACATTCATTTATAGAATATACTAGTAACTGCAGAATTCCTGCTGAAATCATTATGTAATTAGTAGCTGGTTGGTAAAGTCCAAAAATGCTTAATTAAAACTACCCGTTCAACGGGTAGTTTGCTCTTTGGCTGTAAGCAACTATCACCTG
>CAJUJZ010000036.1 GCA_910586745.1 uncultured Mucispirillum sp.
TTATATTATTATTTTTACTAATATATTCAGCCCAAATAATAACACTATCTTCTTCAATAATAACGGCTCTATCTCTTTCAAAAAGCTCTATCTGTTTATCAATAAATAAATCTTTCAGTTTCTTTCTGCCTAATTTATCACCTTTATTTCTGTTTCTAATAATTAAATCTTTATCTTTTAATTCATTCAAAAATTCTATCTGAAAATCATTCGTGTTAAATAAAGAAACACCTGCAGTCTTATAATACAGATAATCACCAACAAGTATTTTTTTAAATATCTTAATAGAATTATATGACTGTTCTATCATATAACCATTTGGCAAATCAAGCCTTTTTGAATCATTATTATTTAAAAAACATAAAGCTTCATTTAAAATGCTTTTTGAAACCCTGAACAATAAGGAAAATACCTTTCCAAGCAGATATTCTTTTTCTATATATTCAAGCTCCATAAAGCTGTATCTTTTTAAAATAATAATGTTATCTTGTTTTAAAATAACATGTTTTACCTTTTTATACAAATATTCATTAAATCTGTTTGATTCTTTCTGCAGTTTAATAACTGATTTTTCAAATTCATTACCACAACCATATAAAACAGGTATTAATTTATTCCTTATTCTATTACGGACATATTTTATATTATTATTTGTTTCATCAAATACTGGCTCTAAATTATTTCTATCAATATAATCATTTACCATTTCAGTAGTAATATTAAGCATAGGGCGAATAATTTTATTATTTTCATACATTATACCTCCTAATGTAAATAATGATGCTCCAGTATATAAATCAACAAAAAAACTTTCTATATCATCAGAATAAGTATGTGCTGTAAATAAATAATCATAATTGTTTTCTTTTACTGTCTGTAAAAGATACTTATATCTGTATTTTCTGGCAGATGATTCTGTACCACCGCTGTTATCATTTTTCAATTTTTCTGCAATATTATATGTATAAAACTCTATATTATTTTTTTTGCAGTATAATCTACAGAAATCTTCATCTCTTTTTGCAGTATGTCTTAAACCATGGTTTATATGACATGCACCAGCATAAATATTTAAACTTTCTCTTTGTTTATTAATAAAGTCAAGCAGCATAAGAGAATCCTTGCCGCCAGAAAAAGCGACAAGGATTTTTTTATCTCTGTATTTTTTTAATTCTTGAAGTAATATATCATTATATAATGAATGCGTCATCTTTTTTACATATTTCTTCAAATTGTGCTTTTTTGGCTTCAAAACCCGCTCTGTTCATCATGCCATAAGCATATTCTTTTGCTTCTTCAACACCTGGCTGATCAAATGGATTAATATTAACTGATAAGCCAATAATAGGTACAATATATTGAAACAGCATAAATAATTGACCCAAGCTGTATTCATCAAGAGTGTTAAGACCAATTTTTAATGAAGGCACTTTTGATGTAAGTAATGCTGCTTCAGTAGCTTTTAATTCAGAATTTAAAAGTTTTCCTAAATGAAGTCCATTTAAATAGCTGAATGCTTCATAAAAATCACCTTTAACACTAACATCATTATCATGAGTTTCAAGTCCTATAAAAGTAACCACTTTATCAAGAGGACCTTCTCTAAAAAGCTGTATTTGAGAGTGTTGGTCTATTGCACCTACAGTTCTTACTGGAGTTGTGCCAAAAGTGATTTCTTTGCCATCCATTGTATATTTTTTTCCAAGACTTTCTCCCCACAGCTGGCAGAACCATTCTGCAAATTTATCAAGTCTTGAGCTGTAAGGCATAAGAACATTTATACTTTTACCTTTATCAATAAAGTATAAATATATAGCAGCAAGTGTCATAACCTGTTCCATACCATCTTCTGTAATGCTTGCAGCACCAGATAAAATTTTATCAATATCTATACCTAAAAATGCAGCAGGAACAAGGCCTACAGGGCTCATTACAGAAAATCTGCCGCCAATAGATGCTTCTATTGGTAAACTTTTCAGGTTATTTTGATTAGCATATTCTCTTAAAGGACCTTTATTTGGATCAGTTACCACAACAATATGTTTTTTTAAATCCTGTACTTTGGATTTAAACCAGTCATGGATTAAAGAAAAGTTTTCAGCTGTTTCAACGGTATTACCTGATTTTGAAATAACAACAGCTAAGGTATCTTCAGGAGCACATATTTTTAATATAGACTGGATTTTAGATGGGTCTACATTATCTGCCACCCATACTCGTGGAAGACAGCCTCTGTCAGTATAGCTCATAGTATTGTAACCATAAGGTAATACAGCATTTACAACAGCTTCAATCCCTAAAGCAGAACCACCAATACCAACAACTATTAAATCATTAAAGTTTGTTTTAACATCTTTTGCAAACTCTTTTAAATCAGTTGTATCATATTTTGGTAAATGTGGAAAACCTACTTTTCCATCATCAACCATAGCCTGAAGACGCTCATATCCTAGAGCTGCCTTTTTTTTGTATGCCTGTAAATCTTCTTCAGAAATACCTCCAAGCAAATTTTTGGAAGCGGCAAAATTGTAGTCACAAGTCAGTTTAGCCATGCTTTTCCTCCTTTATAAAATAGAGAGCTTTCTCTATATCTTCTATTACTTCTACATTATGTATCACATCTAAAAAATACTTTCCATAATTTTTATTTAAAATTCTATTATCAAGCACTACCCATAAGCCGTAATCATCTTCATGACGAATAAGCCTGCCCACTGCCTGTTTAAAATATAATACAGCACGAGGCAGGAAAAAATCAATAAAAGACTTTGCACTATTTTCAGAAATTCGTTCAGCTTTGCTTTGAAGAACTATATCTTTATGATATTCAAAAGGAAGATGGTCTATAATAACCGCCTTAAAACCACCACCTGAAATATCTATCCCTTCCCTGAGTGTTGCACTGCCTATTAATACCATATCTTCATTACAAAAATCAAGTTCTCCAATATTTACATCTGACTGAGTATATATTTTTTTATTAATTTTTAATTTTCTTAAAAGCTGCTCAATATAAAGCATTCTTTCTAAACTATTGCATATTATTAATGCTGAGCCTGGCATATTACTAATCAGTTCTTTATATATTTCATCTTTTTCTTTAAGAGAAGATATGTCAGGCACAAAAATTCTACCCTGCTGGTGAAAATCAAATACATTTTCAAGGATATGAGTCTGACAGATGCCATCTAATCCAGTTTCTTTTAAAAAATATTCAAAATTGCCGCCAGAACTTAATGTTGCACTTACAAATATGCTGGATATTACAGCTTCTTTTAAACCTGTAATAAAATCTGCACCTGCTTCAAAAGGTATAAATTTTAAAGTTAATATAATATTATTTTTTTGAACTGTTTTTTCTATTATTCTTATACCTTCTTTATCACTGTTAAAATCTTTATACAGCATAAGATATGAACCATATTCTTCTTTTACTTCTTCATTATCAAGTGATAAAATTATATCAGAAATTAGATTAATAAATTTATCAAAATCCTGCCTTAATGGCTCAAAAAGCTCTTTAGGCTCTTTTATTCTATCAATAATTTTTAGATATTCCCTGTATATTTTATCAACATTATCAATAGTGATAATATCTTTATTTTCATATACAAATATCATTAAAGAAGATAATGCAAACTCTACTCCTGCATACTGAGAAAATATATCAGGTACAGAGTGAGCTTCATCAAATATAATATTATCTCTGTATTCAAAAATAGAACCAAAAGAATCTTTGCTTTTCATAGCAATATCTGAAAGAAGCAGAAAATGGTTTGTAACAATAATATCTGCAGCATTTGCTTCCCTTTTCTGCATATAAAATGCACAGTCTTCATAATATGGGCATTTACTGCCTATACATTGGTATCTGTCTGCAGTCATTAAGGAACATACATCATTATCAAGCCTGCCCCATGGTGCTTCAATAATAATACCATACTTACTGTTTTCTTCAAACCATGAGACAGCATCTATATAAAATGCAGCTTTTGAATTAATAAACCTGAAATATCTGTATGGACAGAAATAATTTTTTCTCCCCTTTAAAGAGCGTATGCTTTTATTTCTGCCTGCAATTTTTTGAACAACAGGAATATCTTTATATAATAGCTGATTCATAAGCTGCTTAGTTTTTGTAGAAATTATTATTCTGCTGCTGCTTGAAAGAGATGGTATTAAATAAGCCATTGTTTTGCCAGAGCCTGTTGGGGCTTCTATACATGTATTTGTATAAGATAAAAAAGCATTTTCAATTATTTCTGCCATTTCTACCTGAGTTGAACGGTAAGTATATCCTGGTATTATTGACTTTAAATACTTATCTTCCAAAAAAAATTGCGATACTGACATAATGTCCCCTTTATTTTCTTTTAATGTTATAATATAATAATTTAAAGATGTATATAGAGATTATATAAATATAATAAATTAATAGGACATTGTATGACACCTTATATAACTTTTGCAGGATATTCCGGAAGTGGAAAAACAACCTTATTACTTAAAGTAATATCATATTTAAAAGAAAAAGGCTGTAAAATAGCAGCATTAAAACATGATGGTCATGATTTTGAAATGGATAAGGAAGGAAAAGATACCTACCGTATGAAAAAAGCTGGTGCAGACTGTATTGCTATTTCGTCAGGCAGTAAATATGCAGTTATCGCAGACAGCAGCTACAGGCTCACTTTTTACGAATTAATGGAAAAAATACCACAAGGTATGGATATTATTATTGGTGAAGGCTTTAAAGATGAAGATATACCAAAAATATTAGTTTATAGAAAAGAAATTAATAAACCAAACTTATATAATATTGAAAAAAATATTGTGGCAGTTGCAACAGATAATTTTGAAGAATTTAAAGATGTAAAAAATATTTTTCATATAAATGATTATAATAAAATTGGTGATTTTCTTATCAATTATATGAAAAATAAAAACTAGCCTTTTATAATTTTTATGGCTTCATCTATACTGTCAGTTAATGATATACAGTTTAATTCTTCTTCTGTAATATAGTGTTTTGATAAAAGCTGGGTTTTTATCCACTGGATAAGCCCAGACCAAAAATTTACCCCTAACAGTACAAAAGGCAGATGATTTTGGATTTTAGTATTCATTAGTGTAAGTACATCAAAAAGTTCATCAAGAGTGCCAAAACCACCAGGCAGAATAATATAACCGCACACATTTCTAGTAAGCAGAACTTTTCTTGTAAAAAGATGTTTACATACATATCCATTTTTTACATATTCATTGCTTTCTTGTTCATGGGGAAGCAATACATTTACTCCGTATGTATTACCATTATTTAAAACAGCACCTTTAAGAGCAGCTTCCATTATTCCAGGTCCGCCACCAGTCATTACAGAGAAACCATTTTCTGCTAACTTTTTTCCAGTTTCTTCTGCCATTAAATATTCTTTATCATTATTTTTTGTTCTGGCTGAACCAAAAACTGCTATGATTTTTTCATTTTTATTTCTAAATAATGAAATACCAGACTTTAATTCATCTGCTACAGTATCCATATATGAAATAATATCAAAATTTTCAGGTGTTTTATAAATTACATCATCACTATGCATATTTTCTCACAAAAAAAGCGACTACTAAAAGCAGTCGCTTATATATTTTTATAACATTTATTATTTGTTATCGTATAAGGACCAAGGACCTCTTGTTTTAGCAAGTCTTTCTGCTTTTGCTTTTTCATCAGCAGAAGAATCATGCACTATTGTAAACTCTTGTTTAGGGAATATTAAATCAGGATCTTTAATCTGCTGCTGATTTGTCCAGTAAATTATAGGCCACATAAATGGGTTAGAATACTGTTTACCAGCGATATACCAAAGATTATCACCTTTTTTAACTATATAAACAGAGTTATTTGTAGAAGATTTACTTCCACCAATACCTAAAAGCTGTTCCATTTCAGCAAGAAGAACATTAGCTGCATCAAGCTCTGATTTAACTTTTACTGCGTCGCAGTCATTCATAGCTGATTTTGCATTAGCTAAATGTTTATCAACTTTAGCCTGAATTTGTTTCCATTTACTTGAATTAGCAGCACTTGGATGAGATGCTATATTATTTTTTCTAGCAACAGTTTCATCATATCTTGAATTTTGAGCATTTACAGAATCAACCTGTTGATTATAAGAACTTTCTTCAGTTTTGAAAATTTCAACAGCTTCACTTTCTGCTTTTTTACTGCCTTCTTCATTACCAGATGCTTTTAATTTATCAGCTTCTGCCATTTTTGATTTAGTTTTTGGCAAATACTTCTCAACACAAGCCTTATTTGGACTGCCTAAAGCTTGTCTGACAATTTCTTCTGGAGTCATACTATCAGTAGTAGCTTTACCTCCACAAGATACCAATAATAAGCTTACTGCACTAATAAAAATTATACTCTTTCTCACAATAAACCTCCTTGTGAATTATGATATATTATAATATAGTGATTTATTTTTATACTTTTGTCAAGTAAAATCATATTTACATAGGTTTATTTGCTGAAACATCATTTTTTATATATAATTCTTTAAGCTGTTTTAGCTCAACAAAATCTGGAGCACCGCTCATTAAATCAGTTGCTTTTTGTGTTTTTGGAAATGCTATAACATCTCTAATAGATTCAGCACCTGCAAAAATTGATGCAATTCTGTCTACACCAAAAGCTATACCGCCATGTGGTGGAGTTCCATATTTTAATGCATCTACAAAGTAGCCAAATTTTTCTTTAATTTCTTCTTCACCTAAGCCTAAACGCTCAAACATTTTCTGCTGAATATCACTTCTGTGTATTCTTATACTTCCACCACCTATTTCTGAGCCATTTAATACAAGGTCATATGCTTTTGCTCTAACAGCTTTTGGATTGTTGTCAAGACTTTCAATATCTTCATCCATTGGAGCCGTAAATGGGTGGTGAACAGCTGCATAGCGTTTATCTTCTGGAGACCATTCTAAAAGTGGAAACTCTAATACCCATACAAGATTATATTGTTTTGGATTAATTAAACTTAAAAGGCTGCCAAGTTTAAGACGAAGTTTAGACATTGTAAGGTTAACAAGGCTTTCATCACCTGCACCAAAGAATATAATATCGCCTGGCTGGCCTTCCATAACTTTTATTATTTCATAAGTTAATTCTTTACCTAAATTTTTAACAAGTGGTGACTGGATACCATCTTCATTAATTTTAATATAAGCTAAACCTTTTGCACCAAGGCTTACAACATATTCACCAAGTTCATCAAGAATTTTTCTTGAAAATACTTTGCCTGCACCTTTTGCATTTACAGCTTTTACTATACCACCATTTTTAACAGTATCAGCAAATACTTTAAATGAACAGTTTTCTACCACATTGTTAATAGTTTTTAAATGAAGACCAAAACGAGTATCTGGTGCATCATGGCCATAAAGCTCCATAGCGTCTTTATACATAATTGTTGGGAATGGTCTTGGAACATCTATATCTAAAATATCTTTAAATAGCTTAACAATTAAGCCTTCTATCATATCCATAATATCATTTCTATCAATAAATGACATTTCAACATCAAGCTGAGTAAATTCAGGCTGTCTGTCTGCTCTTAAATCTTCATCTCTAAAACATTTTACAATTTGGAAATAACGCTCAAAGCCTCCAACCATTAATAACTGTTTAAACTGCTGTGGAGACTGTGGCAGAGCATAAAATTTACCAGGATTTACACGGCTTGGAACAAGATAATCTCTTGCACCCTCTGGTGTGCTTTTGCCTAAAAATGGTGTTTCAATATCAATAAACCCATTAGACCACATATATTCTCTAATAGATTTAGTAATATTATTACGCATTATAATATTTTTTTGAAGCTGTGGGCGTCTTAAATCAAGATATCTGTATTTTAAACGCACATCTTCTGCTGCATCTGTGTGTTCATCAACCATAAATGGTGGAGTTAATGCATTATTTAATATTTTAATTTCGCTTACAATAACATCTATCATACCAGTTGTTATATTAGGGTTTACCATACCTGCAGGACGGGCAGCAACTTTACCTTTTACTGCAATAACATATTCATTTCTAACTGCTTCACCTGTTTCTCTTGCAACTGGTGCTGATTCATTTAAAACTATTTGAGTGATACCTTCTCTATCTCTTAAATCAATGAAAATAACACCGCCATGGTCGCGTCTGCGCTGTACCCAGCCCATTAATAAAACTTCTTCACCGATATTTTTATCAGTCAAAACACCACAGCTATGCGTTCTTCTCCAATCTGCCATATTTGTTAACATAATATTCTCCAACTTATATTTAGATTAATTTATTTTTTAAATATTCAAATACATTTGCAAGCTCTATTAAAGACTGTTCGCCACTGACTAAATCTTTAACAGATGCCTTATTTTCTTTTACCTCATTGCTGCCTAAAATAACAGCATATCTAGCTTTTGATTTATCTGCCTTTTTCATCTGGCTTTTCATTGATGCAATATTATAATCATATTCTGCCACATACCCTGCACTGCGAAGATCTTCCACAAGATTAAATGTATATGGAAGATTTTCTTTGTCAAAAACAAGTATGAATACATCTGTATAATGATAATCTACAGGGTTTATTTCTTTTAAAAGTTCTACAACTCTATCAAGACCTATTGCAAAGCCAATACCTGCAGCATCTTTGCCGCCTAGACTTTTAATAAGGCCGTCATATCTGCCTCCTGCACCAACTGCACTTGCTGCTCCAAGTTTATCTGTAACAAGCTCAAAAGCTGTTCTTATGTAATAATCAAGTCCACGAACCATTCTTTCATTTATTTTAAAAGGAATATTCATCATTGTAAGATATTCTTTTACATCTTCAAAATGACTGCTGCATATATTGCATAAATAACTTAAAATACTTGGTGCATCTTTTGCTATATTTTTACAGCTTTCTATTTTACAGTCTAATATCCTTAATGGATTTGTTTCAAGACGCCTTTTACAGTCATCACAAAGTTTATCTTTTTCTTTATCAAAATATTTAATTAAATCTTCTTTATATTTTGGTCTGCAGTATGGGCAGCCTATAGAGTTTATTTCCATAGAAACATAATTATTAAACCCTAAAATTTCAGAAGTTTTATATAACATTCCAATAATTTCAGCATCTAAAAGTGGTGCATCGCATTCAAGCACTTCTACACCAATTTGAGTAAACTGACGAAATCTGCCTTTTTGAGGACGCTCTCTGCGAAACATATTGCCTAAATAATAATATTTTTTTATACCAGGCGGGTTATGAAGATTATTTTCAATATAAGCACGCATTAATGCTGCTGTGCCTTCTGGCCTTAAGCTTACCTGTTCCTCGCTGTCAATAAAAGTAAACATTTCTTTTTCAACAATATCTGTTGTTTCCCCTATTCCTCGTTTAAAAACAGCTGTCTTTTCTAAAACAGGAAGGCGAAATTCACTAAAACCACAACTTTTAAAAAATTTCTGAATATCTGTTTCTACTTTATGCCAGTATGCAGTATCTTCACCAAAAATATCTCTAAAACCTTTTACTTTCTGTAACAATGTATGTATCCTTAATATAAAATTAAATGCTAGAAAATATATATAAAACAATATTTTTTTTCTATCAATAAAAATCTTCTATTTATATGTATTTTTTATAAAAAAACAAACTTATTTTGGCAAATTGTAATATTATAGTCATCTTCTAAACTATTAATCATATCCTGCACTGATAAGTTTAACACTGGGTGAATATATTCCGGCATAATATCTTTTAATGGTTTTAATACAAAACTTCTATAAATAATCTGATTATGTGGTATTTCTAAATTATTCTGTTTAATAATCTCTCTGTTATAATCTATAATATCAATATCTATAACTCTTTCGCCCCATTTTTTAAGTTTTATACGCCCCATATCTTTTTCTATGCTTTGAGTAATAGATAATATTTCCTGTGGTAATTTATCAGTTTCTGCAAAAACAGCAATATTATAATAATCTTCCTGATTATCTTTTAAAAGTGACTTCGATTTATATATTTTTGAAACCTTTTGCAGTGCAAAATAGATGCCTAAACTATCAACAGCAGTCTGTAGCTGCATAAGTGGGTTATTCAGGTTTGAGCCTAAACCAAAAATTACTTCTGACATAAAGCTTCTTTTATTACATTTTCAGCTTCATTCATAATTTCTGTATCAGTCTTATCATGTGTAGAAATTGGCGGATAAAATTTTATGCTTACATCGGCTTTATACATTCCAAATCCTTTTTTAGGCATATATTTTTCTGTGCCATCAATAACAAAAGGTATTACATCAACTTCTGCTCTTTTAGCAATAGTAAATGCACCTTTTTTAAAAGGGCTTAATGTATAGCCGTCATTACTTCTTGTGCCTTCTGGGAAAATTACAACATTTATGCCTGTTTTAACAATTTCAATTGCTTCTAAAAGGCTTTTCATAGCTTTTGATGCAGAACCTCTTTCTACACCAATAACATGTAAAAATGTCATTGCTTTGCCAAGAAAAGGTATGCGAAAAAGCTCTTTTTTAGCCATAAAAGTAAAATGGCAGCCTGCCACACCACCAGCTGCAAAAATAACTAAAATATCAGTATAACTTCTATGGTTGCCAACAAATATATAATGTTTGTTTGTATCAATATATTCTGTTCCTAATACAGTAATTGATGCCCCTGTAATATTCATAAGTTTTTTAGCACCAGAACCTGTTCTCTGTTTTAAAAATTTTTCACCGTTGCCAAATATATTTACAATGTATGTTGCAATCGCATAATTTAATACAAATATTACTGCTTTAAGAAATCTTAAAATTCCACCTACTTTTTTCATAACAATTTTTCTGATACCTCTTTAAAAAATTCATTAAACACAGGATTGATATATACAAAGTCAGGAATCTGCTCTATTGTTATTTTAAGTTTCATAATAATCGCAAAAGTAGCAATTAATCCATTTACACCACGCCCCATAGCCTGTATGCCTAAAAATGTTTTACTGCTTTTATCATATATTGTTTTAATTACAGTCTGCTGCCCACCTGCATTATTATGTATACCGTAAATATCTCCAAAAACATATTTAAAAACACTATAATCAAGGCCGCGGGCTTTTGCCGATTCTTCTGATAAACCAATAAGTGCTATTTCTGGGTCCGTATCAATATAGACTGGCAGAATTTCAGGTGTATATTCAATATTTTCTCCAAGCATATTTCTTGATGCAACTGTTGCTGAATAATATGCCCAGCTAAGATTCATCATTATATGAGAAACATCACCAGCAATATATATATTTTTATTATCTGTCTGCAGATTATTACTGTATATTATATATCCGTTTTCATCTATTCTTACACCTGCATTTTCAAGTCTTAATTCCTGAACTGCAGGAACTCTGCCTGTGCATATGAAAACTTCTTCACTTTCCACTGGTCCTGCTTCTGATAAAGCAATATATTTCTGACCAACACGCTCTATTTTTGTAATATTATGAGATGTAACAACATTAATGCCGCGTTTTTTTAATGTATCTTCTAATTTTTTTGAAATTTGAGCATCTACAATAGGAAGAAGTCTGTCACTTTTTTCAACAAGCGTTACTTTTGAACCAAAACGACTAAAAAAAGATGCTACTTCCACACCTAAAGCCCCACCGCCAATAATTGCTACACTGTCAGGAATACTTTCCATGTTAATAAATGTAGAAACATCTAAATTTTTTTTGCTCGGATAAAGGCTTGATTTAGGAACAGCAGCACCAGTTGCAATTAAGCAATTTTTAAATTTATAGGAAACTATAGAATTATCTGGCAGAGTAATATCAAGCATATTACTATCTGTAAAGCAGGCTGTCCCATCAACATATTCTGCCTGCAAATCTTCTATTACTTCTAAAAACTGTTTTTTAGCTTTATTTAAGTTGCTGTCTATAATTTTTTTTACTCGTTTAAAATCAAGAGCCACATTTGCAACATCATCTTCAATAAAAGAATCTTTGATGATTCTAAACTTTTCAAACATTTTAGAAAGTCCAACAAGCGATTCAGAAACAATACCATTAGTAGAGCAATATGAACCCCCTAAAACTTTCCCAACTATAACAATTTTTTTGCCACTTTTTGAAAGAATATTGGCGGCACAGACCCCTGCAGGACCTGCACCGATAATAATATAATCTGTTGATTTAACCATTAAGTACCTGTTTCCCAAGAATTAAGATATGATACTTGTTCTTCAGTAAGAGTATCTATTGATACATTCATTGATTCAAGTTTAGTAGCTGCAATCTGCTGTTCCACTTCATGAGGAAGAACATAAACTTTTTTATCAAGTTTACCTTTATTTTTAACAGCATACTCAGAAGCTAATGCCTGAGTTGCAAAACTCATATCCATAACTGATGCTGGGTGACCTTCTGCACATGCTAAGTTTACAAGACGCCCTTCTGCAAGTACATATATAACATTACCGTCTGATAAATGGTAAGCATTTACATTTGGTTTAATATTTTCTTCTACTTTAGATGCAATTTTCTTTAATGCCACTAAATCTATTTCTACATCAAAGTGACCAGAGTTAGAAATTACACAGCCATTTTTCATAACTTTAAAATGTTCTTCTCTAATAACATGAATATCGCCTGTAACTGTACATATTAAATCAGCAATTTTTGCTGCTTCAATCATAGGCATAACTCTAAAGCCATCCATAACTGCTTCTAATGCTTTAATGTTATCTACTTCTGTAACTATTACATTAGCTCCCATACCTCTTGCTCTTGAAGCTAAACCTTTACCACACCAGCCATAGCCTGCAACAACAAAAGTTTTACCAGCTAAAAGCACATCAGTTGCTCTAATAATACCATCAAGAGTAGACTGACCTGTTCCATAACGGTTATCAAACATAAATTTTGTTTGAACATCATTAACAGCAATAACTGGGAATTTAAGAACACCATCTTTTTCCATAGCTCTTAAACGGATAACACCTGTTGTAGTTTCTTCCATAGAGCATAAAATTCTGTCATATAATTCTGGATGTTTTTTTAAGATTTCAGAAACTAAATCTGCACCATCATCCATAGTTACATTTGGATTGTGAGCAATAGCAGAAGTTAAATGTTTATAATATGTTTCATTATTTTCGCCTCTGATTGCATGCACTTCTACACCAAAATCTCTGCATAAAGATGCAGCAATATCATCTTGTGTAGAAAGTGGGTTTGATGCACATAATAGAACATCTGCACCACCTGCAGTTAATGCTCTCATTAAGTTTGCTGTTTCTGCTGTTACATGAAGACAGCATGACATTTTTAAACCTTGAAAAGGTTTTTCTTTTTCAAAACGCTTTCTAATTTGTGCTAATACAGGCATATCTTTATCAGCCCATAAAATACGCTGTTTACCTTTATCAGCTAAATTAATATCTTTAATATCGTAAGCCATTATTAACTCCCTAATTTACCAGTTAAATCTTTTAATTCAGAAACTTTATGTGTATCTTCCCAGGAAAATTCTCCTCTGCCAAAGTGACCATAACTTGCTGTTTTTTGGAATATTGGTTTTCTTAAATCAAGAGCAGAAATAAGCCCTTTTGGCGTTAAATCAAATACTTTAGAAACAATGTTTTCTATTTCATTATCAGGAATAACACCTGTGCCAAAAGTATTTACCATAATAGATACTGGTTCGCTTACACCAATAGCATAAGCAAGCTGAACTTCGCAGCGTTTAGCAAGACCTGCTGCAACAATATTTTTTGCAACCCATCTTGCACCATAAGCAGCAGAACGGTCAACTTTTGTAGCATCTTTTCCTGAAAATGCACCACCGCCGTGGTGTCCCATACCACCATAAGTATCAACAATAATTTTTCTGCCTGTTAACCCACAGTCACCCATAGGACCGCCTATTACAAATCTGCCAGTAGGGTTAATATGGAAAATAGTTTCTTTTTCATTAAAAAGTTTTGCAGGCATAACTGGTTTAATAACTTTTTCTATAACATCGTGTTTTAACTGATCCATACTTACGCTGTCAGAATGTTGAGAAGAAACAACAACTGTATGAACTTTTACTGGTTCAAAACCGTTATATTCTATAGTTACCTGTGATTTACCATCTGGACGAAGATAGTCTAACTCACCGCTTTTACGCACTTCTGCTAATTTCATAGTAATTTTATGAGCAAGCATAATAGGAAGCGGCATAAGCTCTGGTGTTTCATTACAGGCAAAACCAAACATTAAGCCCTGATCACCTGCACCGCCAGTATCTACACCCATAGCAATATCTGGTGATTGATGATTAATTGTAGATATAACGCCACATGTTTCATGGTCAAAACCAAATTTTGCTCTGGTATACCCAATTCCAGCTATAGTATTTCTTACAACAGCAGGAATATCAACATAAGTTTTTGTTGTTACTTCCCCAGAAACTATAACTAAACCTGTTGTAAGCATAGTTTCACATGCCACACGGCTGAAAGGATCATCTTTTAGCATAGCATCTAAAATTGCATCAGATATTTGGTCAGCCATTTTATCAGGATGACCTTCTGTAACAGATTCTGATGTAAATAAATAATTACGATTATCCATTAATCTTATACACTCCTTTATAGTGTTATATCTTTATTGATAAGAAGCAATAATTTGCTCCATTCTATCTTTACCTAATAATTTTCTTCGTTTAATCTCTTTTATTTTTGTTTCAACTTCAGGTGGAAAATATTTTAAGCTGTATAAAGCTTCTAAATCCTGCTCAAAACGGATATGTTCATCAAAAAGTTTTTTAAATTCAGTATTTTCTTTACTAATACGCTCATACAGCTCAAACTTATCTTCAGTCATATTTGCAACTCCTATCATTATTTATTGGGAGATAAAATCATCCTAAAAGCATTTTTACCATCTCCATAGTAATTTGCTATGGTTGAAGTTATTTCAAAACCAAAGCCTTTATACATTTGTATTGCACTATTATTTTCACATGCAACTTCTAAGTGCCATAAAACATTTTCATCATAAAGCATTTTGATATGGGTAAAAAGGGCTCTGCCTATCCCCTGTCTGCGACAGCTTTCATCAACTGCAACAGTAATCAATTCTGCTTCATGACCTAAAAACCATGTAATAATATATGCTACAACTTTTTTATCTACTTCATATACATAAATACTGGCATAATCTTTATAAAACTCTACTTCTATGGAAGCCTTTTCCCATGGAGTTTCAAAAGATGATACTTCTATACTATATATATCATTTAAATCTTCAAGAGATGCTTTTCTTATCAAGATTAATCTCTGCTTCAGATTTTCTCAAGTATATTGGCAAACACTCTGCACGAAAATCCCACAATTTACCACTCTGTACTGCAAACATTAAGTCAGGGAAATACGATTTACCATTATTTATAAGAGTATAATCATTAATATTATTATCAATGATTTCTTCTAAATAATATTGAGAAAACACATTATTAGTAAAATCATAATCCCTTACTGCATAACAGTCACCTTTTAAAAGTGATGCTGTTTTCAATGTATCTCTGCCAGAAACAACTGCTTCAACATCAAGAGAAGATATGCCATAGGCTTTTTTATTTGAGCCAGATGATAATCCTAATATTAAAGCTACTCCGATTCTTACACCAGTAAAAGAGCCAGGACCAATACCAGCATAAAATTCATCAATATCATCAATAGTTAATGATATTGACTTTAAAATATTATCAACCTGCTCCAGCAGTAACTCACTCATTTTTTTACCTGCATATATAAGCTGACTTGCAAGGATATCATTATCTTGAGCAACAACTATAACAATGTAATCACTGGATGTATCTACTAACAATCTTGTCATGTCTTTAATATATACCACTTTGCTTCAATAAGTCAAGATTGATAATAATATTTTTAAACATGGACAAATGGGTTATATTCTTTTTCATGTTTAATAGATGTATGAAACCCATGACCTGGCAGCACCATAGTATCATCAGGCAGAATATAAAGTTTATGTCTGATAGAATTTTCAAGTTCAACTTGTGAGCCTGACGGAAAGTCTGTTCTGCCAACAGATTCATAAAATAATGTATCACCGCTGATTAAAAATTTATCTTCTTCTGCATAAAAACATACACTGCCTGCAGAATGACCTGGTGTATGAATAACTTTTAATTTTATATCATTAAAAAAAATAATATCATTATCATTAAAAAACTCATCAATTTCTGGAATTTTCACAGGCATAAGTCCATAACTTGCCGCACTTTTATTGGCTGATTTAAGCAGTAATAAATCATCTTTATGGCACAGAACTTTTGCATTATAATATTCCTTTAAATCACTTACTGCACCCACATGGTCAAAATGACAGTGTGTTAAAAGTATCATTTTTACTGATAATTTTTTATTTTCAATATATGCTTTTATATGCTCATAATCACTGCCTGGGTCAAATAAAATACATTCCTTTTCATTATGATAAATGTAGCAGTTTTCTGCTAAAAGTTTTAATGTAAGTCTTTCTATCTGCATTATTACCTCTTAATAATCATTGTAACTGGACCGTCATTTATTAAAGATACTTTCATATCTGCACCAAAAGTGCCACAGGCTGTATTACCATTTATTTTGGATAAAACATCATCTATAAACTTATTATATATTGCTTTTGCAATATCTGGCTTTGCTGCCCTTGTAAAATCAGGTCTTCTTCCTTTTGAGCAGTCCCCAGCAAGAGTAAACTGGCTTATTATAAGCATATCACCATTTATATCCTGCAGGCTTTTGCTCATTTTACCCTTATCGTCCTCAAAAATTCTTAAATTAAGTATTTTTTCAGACATATATGTAATTTTATCATCAGTATCTCCATCTTCTACACAGAAAAATACTAATAAACCACTGCCAATACTGCCTTTTATTTTACCATCAACTTTAACAGATGCTTCATAAACTCTTTGAACTACTGCTATCATCTTAATAACCTTAATATATTTATTTTCATTAATTTTAAAGCTGCAAAATATACTATAATACATACAGCAATATTTATAATTACATATATATCAGCATACTGACATAAAACTAAAGCTATACCCATTAAAATATTTGCAAATAATACTTTTACTAATATTTGAGCATTATTCTTTATATCAAGTTTAAAATCTTTTATATGATAGAATAATAATAATGAATTAACAACAGCAGCTAATGCACCAGCTAATGCAATACCTGCATGAGCTAAAAACTGCATTAAAATAAGACTTAACATTACATTTGCTAAAAATGCAAAAAATGCACATTTTACTGGTGTTTTTGTATTTTTTTCTGAATGAAATACCCTTGTTAATAAGTTAGCTAGAGAAAAAAATATAAGCCCTGATGCATACATTCTTAATGCAATAGATGTTTTAATAACAGATTCATCAGAAAAAGCACTTGTTCTGTGCAGGAAAAATGATGATAAATCTTGAAAAACAAACCTTATAAGCTCTGTGGAAAGCCCGATTAAACCTATAGTTGCAGGGATAATTATTATAAAAAGAGATAAAAATGCTTTATTAATAATTTCATTGCGTCTTTCTATATTATTATCGGCTCTGGCTTTTGAAAGTTCTGTAAGGCTTACCACTCCAAGTGTAACAGAAAATACACCTAGTGGAAACTGGAAAAGTCTACTTGCATAAAAAAGCCAGGAAATAGAACCTTGTGCAAGATATGATGTTAATATTCTGCCTATTACAAAGTTAAGCTGACTTATACTTACACCAGCTAAAGATGGCACAAGCAAAAGATAAGTCTTTTTCACATCTTCATCAAATATTTTTGAAAATTTTGGCCTGTATCCATAATAAACAGCTACAATATATATTATTATAAGCTGTAAAACACCACCAGCAATTACACCATAAGCAAGGTATGTAATATCTTTAGAGTTATGGTATGCAGCCCATGCTCCAAGTATCATACATATATTAAAAAGTGCACTTGATGCATAAGATATAAAAAAACTTCTGTTTATATTTAAAAAACCGGAAAACATACCAATAATACATATTAATATAAGAAAAGGCATCATAATATGAATAAGGTCTGCTCCCATAGACATTAATGCTGCATCAGAAATATAATCTTTACCTCTTAAGAAAATTCTTAATACATAGTCTGCAAAAACCATTATTATGATA
>CAJUJZ010000037.1 GCA_910586745.1 uncultured Mucispirillum sp.
ATATTAAAGATATATATGATATTGTAATTGCTGCAACTGATAATAATGAAGTTAATAAAAATATTATAAAACTGGCAAAAGAAAAAAGCATTAAATATTATAACAATATAAGTGATAAAAAAGATAATAATTTTTTCTTTCCAGCAGTTATTCAAAATAATAAAACAGTATGCGGCTTAATATCTAAAGACGGCTTAAATCATAAAATTGCAAAAAAATATGCAGATATTTTAAGGAATACATTATGAACGAAAAAAAAGGCAAAGTAGTATTGATAGGTGCAGGTCCTGGAGATAAAGGGCTTATTACTGTAAAAGGGCTTGAATATTTAAAACAGGCTGATGTTGTAGTATATGACAGACTTGTTTCAAAAGATGTGTTATCATTAAGCCCTGAAAATGCAGAAATTATAAATGTGGGAAAAGTTATGAATCACCATAATATTCCACAGCCTGAAATAAATAAAATACTTTTAAATAAAGCATTGGAAGGCAAAAATGTAGTCAGGTTAAAAGGTGGCGACCCATTTGTATTTGGCAGAGGTGGCGAAGAACTGGAGCTTTTAATAGAGAATAATATAGAATATGAAGTAGTGCCTGGCATTACATCTGCTGTTTCTGCCCTTGCTTATGCTGGTATTCCTGTAACTCATAGAGATTTTGCATCATCTATTCATTTTGTAACAGGCCATGCAAAAGACGGACTTGTAGAAAATATTGATTTTAAAGCATTAGCTGCATCAAAAGGTACTATTCTTTTTTATATGGGAGTATCCACTTTAAGCCAGTTAATTAATGGATTAATTGAAGCAGGAATAGATAAAAATACACCATGTGCAGCAATAGAAAACGGCACAAGGTATAATATGCGTACTCTTATTTCAACAGTTGAAAATATGATATCAGATGCAGAAAAATTTCAGCTTAGAAGTCCAGCAGTTATTGCAGTTGGTAAAGTATGTTCTCTTGGTGGTAAATTTGCATGGTATACTAAATCAAAAATCTTCTCTAAAAAGATTATTGTTACAAGGCCAGTTGTATCAAATAATATACTAACTGACAGACTTAAAAATCTAGGTGCAGAAGTAATTGATTATCCGTGTATAAAAATAAATGAAATAGAAAATAATGAAAGCCTGTTTAGCTTAATTAAAAATTTTGATAAATATAATATGCTGATATTTGCAAGTAAAAACAGTGCTGCATATTTCTTTAAAACACTTAATAAAAGTAAAAAAGACAGCAGAGCTTTAAGCCATTTAGTAATAGGTGCATTAGGTAAATCTACTTATGATGAATTAAAAAAATATGGAATATATGCAGATATAATGCCAGAAGAATATACATTTACTGCTTTTGCAGAAACTCTTAAAAAGGCAGGAATTAATGAAAACACTGCTGTTCTTGAAGCAGTTCAGGATAAAAGGCTGTCTGATGAATTAAAAAATAATGGTTTTAATGCTGCATCATGCAGTGCTTATGATATAGAATATCTGCCACTAGATTATATAAAACCACTGCAGGAATATATAGATAATGGAGTGATAGCAGCTTTTACCAGCAGTGCAGCAGTTCATGGGTTTGTTCGTGGTAATAAAATAGAAGATTTAAGTAAAATAAAAGCTGTATGTATTGGCAGGTTAACTTATGAAACAGCACTAAATTATAAAATGCAGGCTTATATGGCAGAAAAGCCATCAATAGACAGTTTAATAGAAAAGTTAAAAGAAATGGAGTAATTAAAATGAAAGGAATATTAATAATAGCTCATGGCAGCAGAAGAAAAGAAACTCTTGATACAATGGAGCAGGTATTCAAAATGGTACAGGATAATATGCCTGATATAATAGTGGAACATGCATATATGGAATTCTGCGATGTAAATTTAGAAAAAGGTCTTGATTTATTAAGAGAAAAAGGTGTAACAGAAATAGTTGTAGTGCCATATTTTCTTTTTGACGGTATGCACATTATAAAGGATATACCAGAAGAAATTGCAGCATATATTGAAAACCATAATGATATAAAAATATCTATGGGTAAAACTCTTGGTGCAGATAAAAGAATAGCTGATGTGCTTTGTGATAGAATAAAGGAAGTGTTATAGAAAAATGCAGAATTTATATATAATTGGTGCGGGAATGGGGCATATTTCTGATTTAACAGAGTATGCAGCAGATATTATTAAAAATGCAGATACAGTATACGGCAGTGCAAGGCTTTATGAACAGTATAAAGTATTAAATACAAATGTTTCTGCACCAAAATATTCTGAAATAGAAAATGTGTTGGAAAAAGAAACATTAGAAAATACTGCTCTTTTAGTATCTGGCGATGTACTTTTTTACAGCATTGCAAAAAAAATACAGGAAAAATTTAAGGATAAATACAATATAGAGCTTGTGCCAGGCATCAGCTCTATGCAGTATTTTTTATCCAAATTAAATATTATAGATTATAACATAAAAGCAGTATCAATGCATGGCAGAAATAATTCATGTCTTGGACCTGTAAGTTATAATGAATATACTTTTATTTTATCAGGCGGTGATAAAGGGGCAGAAAATATTATAAATGAATTATATAATGCTGGGCTTGATTATGTATATGTTTATGCTGGAGAAAATCTTCACTCTAATGATGAACGAATATTATCTGGTAAAATTTCTGATATGCTTGATTATAAATTTTCAAGTTTAACAGTTCTGCTTATCCATAATAAAGAATATGTAAATCATAAGACTAATTTAAGGGACATTGATTTTATACGCGGAAAAGCACCTATGACAAAAGAAGATATCAGGTGGCTTTCTGCCTGTTATTTAGGTATAGAAGATAATGATATAGTATATGATATAGGGGCAGGCACAGGAAGCTGTGCAGTAGAATTTGCAGGGCATGCAAAAGACGGTTTAGTATATGCAGTAGAAAAAGAAGATGAGGCATTTGAGCTTATAAACACAAATAAAACAAATCTTAAAAGGCATAATGTTATAAGCATAAAAGGAAGTGCTCCAGAAATACTTTTAAACCTTCCTGCACCAGATAAAGTTTTTATTGGCGGCAGTTCTAAAACTATGAAAGATATTTTTAAAGTAGTTTATGAAAAAAATAATAATGTGAAAATAACTGTTACAGCTATAACTTTGGAAACGATTTCTTCAGCAGTTAATGCTTTTAAGGATTATAATATAGAGCCAGATATTGTCTGTATTAACAGTGCAAAATCAAAAAAAGCAGGTCCATATCATATGATGATGGGAAATAACCCTGTATATATTATAACAGGCAGGTTATAAGTGAATAAAAAAATAAGTCGTATTTTAATATCAGCTTTCAGCAGCGGCAGTGGAAAAACTACATTTACTATAGGGCTTTTAAGACTTTTGCAGAAAAAAGGCATAAAAGTATCATCATATAAATGCGGTCCTGATTATATTGACACTATGTTCCATTCAAAAGCATTAGGCATACCTTCAAGAAATATTGATTTATTTTTATCAGATGAAAACACAGTAAAGAATATATTAGCAGAAGCAGAAAATATGGCAGTAATAGAAGGTGTTATGGGTTTTTATGACGGCATAGCTTTTACAGATTCAGCTTCAGCCAGCCATATAAGCAGTGTAACAGATACACCATGTATATTAATAGTGGATGTAAAAGGAAAATCTGCCACATTAAAAGCACTGATTACTGGTATGCTTTGTTATAGAAAAAATAATATTAAAGGTATTATTTTAAATAGAATATCAAAAGCATCATATCCAGTATATAAAAATATGATAGAATCAGAACTGCCTGTAAAAGTTTTTGGATATATGCCTGAACTTGAAGACTGCACACTTAAAAGCCGTCATTTAGGGCTTATAACTGCAGAAGAAATGGCAGATATTAATAGTATTATAGACAAAGTAGCAGAAGAACTTGAAAAAAGCATAGATTTATACTGTATTTTACTCGCAGCAGAAAAAGCACCTGATTTAGAATATGATGAGCTGGAAATAAACCTTATTGGCAGATGCAGAATAGGCATAGCTTATGATAAAGCATTCTGTTTTCACTATACAGATAATATAAAAGTATTAGAAAAAATGGGGGCAGAAATTGTTTATTTTTCGCCACTTGAAGATACTGCACTTCCTGAAAATTTAGACGGGCTTATTTTTTACGGCGGCTATCCTGAACTTTATTTAGAAAAATTAAATGCTAATAAAAGTTTTATAGAAAGCCTTAAAAAAGTATATAATAATAAAATACCACTTATTGCAGAATGCGGTGGGTTTATGTATATAAGCCAGAGTATAGATAATGTGGAAATGGCATCGTTAATAAAAGGCAGATGCACAATGACTAATAAACTGCAGAACTTTGGATATGTAGAATTGACTTCTCATAAAGACAGCATGCTTTTTAAAAAAGGGGAAACTTTCCCTGCCCATGAGTTTCATTATTCTGTAATAGATGAACCATATTCTGACTGCATTATGAGAAAACCTAAAAGCTTAAAAAGCTGGCAGGGAGTATATTTATCTGACCATGTATATGCAGGATACCCTCATTTATATTTCTTATCTAACTTAAAACTGGCAGAAAGGTTTATTATAAAAGCAATCCACTATAACAGAGATATAGAATGATATATTTAATATCTGGTGGTTCTGGCAGCGGAAAATCAAAATTTGCAGAAGATGAAGCATTAAAATATAATGGCAGAAAGTTATATATTGCCACAATGGAAAATAAAAGCAGCAGTGCAAAAGAAAGAATACTAAAACATAGAAATATGCGTCAGGGAAAAGACTTTGAAACATTAGAAAAAGAAAAATATTTCAGTGATATTGATTTATCAGCTTATGAAACAGTGCTGCTTGAATGCCTGCCAAACTTAACTGCAAACCATATTTATGGGAGCGGAAGTATTAATCTGCTTTATGATGATATAAATTATCTTTTACAGTGGTCTAAAAATTTAATAATAGTAACAAATGATATTTCATCATGTGCCATAAATTATAGTGATGAAGTGTATAAATATATGCAAATATTAAACCAGCTTGCATGCAGTGTGGCAAAACAGGCGGATATTGTAATAGAAGTAACAGCTGGGATTCCAATATATCATAAAGGTGGAAAATGAGCCTTATAAAAAGTTTTTTTATATGCTTATCAATGTATACAACAATACCTGTACCGCATATTATATGGGAAGAAAAAAATATGAAATATATTTTTTATCATCTTCCATTAATTGGTATAATGCTTGGGTTAATAGAATATTTATTATATATTCTTTCAATATCTTTAGAATTTTCAAGTGTATTATATGCAGCACTTTCGGTTGCAGTTATTGTGCTTTTAACAGGCGGCATTCATTTAGATGGATATGCTGATACAATAGATGCAGTGTTCTGCCATGGAGATATTGAAAAACGCAGGCAGGTATTAAGTGATGCTCATACTGGAGCTTTTGCAGTGATATATACTATTCTTTACTTTATGGTGATGTTTGCAAGTTTTGAAAATATGTATGGTGAAAATATTTCAGTATTTATATTTATCCTTGTTTTTACTATCAGCAGAATATTAAGCCTTATTTTAATAGCATTAGTGCCATCATCTGTTAATCGTGGTCTTTTATATATTTTCTCATCAAAAGAAAATAAAAAATCATTATTAATATATGCGTCTTCTTTTTTATTAGTATTTATTTTTTTAACTTATATATTAATGGGTTATAAATTTATGATAATCCTTTTATTGATTTTACTGATAATATCTACTATACTTATAAGGTATTTTAATAAGGTATTTGGCGGAATTTCTGGTGATTTAGCAGGTTTTAGTATATGTGTATATGAAATATCTGCCCTATTATCTTGCAGTATAAGCAGGCTGGTATTGTGGAACTAATTATTGGCGGAGCATATAACTCAAAACTTAATTTTGCTTTAAAATATTATAACTTAAATCAGGGAGATTTTCAAAATGGTGCAGAATGCAGCCTTGACGAAGCATTTAATAAAAAAGGCATATATAATCTGCATTTACTTATAAAACGGTTTATTTTATCAGGTATTGACGACTATAATAATATTATAGAAAAAATTCGTTCATCAAATATAGAAATTATAATATGCACTGAAGTGGGAAATGGTGTTGTGCCGCTTGATAAAATAGATAATCAAATGCGAGAATATGTTGGCAGAATATTATCTATATTAAGTGAGAAAAGCATTAGAGTAATAAGGGTTTATTACGGTATACCTTCTGTAATTAAGGGGATGGATATATGAAAACTATTTATTTTATTCGTCATGGGCAGACTAAATATAATTTAGAGGGCAAATTTGTAGGTTCTACAGATTTACCATTATCTAAAGATGGAAGAAAGCAGATTTTTAATAAATGGGATGGTGTGCAGGAACACATTGAAAGAGATATTATTTTTACCAGCCCTATGAAAAGATGTGTAGAAACAGCAGGCATTATATTTCCTTATGACAGCTTTGAAGTGCTTAAAAATATGCGTGAAATGAACTTTGGTATGTTTGAAGGCAAAACTCATAATGAGTTAGAATATATAGAAGAATACAGATATTTTAGAGAAACAAAAGGCAGAGCAAAAATACCAAAAGGGGAAAGCGGCATAGAATTCAGCATGCGTGTATTAAAAGCATTTTTTGAAATGATTGCATATATGGATAAAAAAGATGCTAATAATGCAGTGCTTGTATGTCACGGCGGTGTTATTATGTCTCTTTTTTCTATGCTTTGTAATGAAAGTGATGATATTTACTACTACCATGTAGATAATGGTTCAGGATATAAGGCACATTATAACCAATATACAAAAGAATTAATTATTATAGAAAAATTATAGCACAAATTGTGCAAGGCGAGTTTTTATGAAAATAGGATTTATGCTTATTATTGCTTTTATTTTAGATTTAATATTTAAAGATCCAAAAGGTATTCCACATCCTGTTGTAATTATTGGTAAAATAATTAAATACGGCGAAATAACTCTGCGTAAAATCTTTAGGAAAGGGGCAGTTTTAGAAACTGTTGCAGGCACTCTGCTTACTTTATTTGTTGTTATAATATCATTTATTATTCCATATATTATTTTAAGTATATGCTACAGTATTAATATGATACTTGGTATTTTAGTGGAAATATTTATATGCTTCCAAATACTTGCTCTTGGTTCATTAAAAGAAGCTGCTATGAAAGTATATACAGAACTTTCTACAGGCTCACTTAATGGGGCAAGGAAAAGTTTAAGCCATATAGTTGGCAGAGATACAGAAAATTTGGAAGAGAAAGGTGTTGTAAAAGCAACTGTTGAAAGTGTTGCAGAAAACACAAGCGATGGAGTTATTGCACCGCTTTTTTATATGCTTATAGGTGGAGCAAGTTTTGGTATGCTTTATAAGGCAGTGAATACTCTTGATTCTATGATAGGATATAAAAATAAAAAGTATCAGTATTTTGGAAAAGTGGCAGCAAGGCTTGATGATATATTAAATATTATTCCTGCCCGTATTACTGGCTTTATGTATGTGCTTGCTGCACTGCTTTCTGGGTTTAATTATAAAAAATCTTATGAAATACTGCTTAGAGACAGGTGGAACCATTCAAGTCCAAACAGTGGATACCCAGAAGCTGCAATGTCTGGTGCATTAGGCTTGCAGCTTGGCGGTCCTGCATCATATTTTGGTGAAATAGTTGATAAAAAATATATAGGCGATGATGATAAAGAGCCAAATATGGAAGATATACCAAAAGCATGTATGCTTATGAATATTGTTTCAGTGCTTGCATTAGTATTAATGATTTTAGCAAAATTTGCGGTTTTAGCAGTTATTAATTTTGGCTTATAGTTCTAATGAATAAAACATACACCCATGGTGGCGATATATACAGCTATTATGAAAAATACGGCAGATATCCTGTAGATTTTTCCAGCAGTTTAAACCCACTTAATGCACCACTTGAAGTAACGAATGCTTATTTAGAAGCATATAAATACAGCTTTGCATATCCACCTTATAATTATAAAGAGTTACGGGAAAAAATAGCAGAAAAAGAGAATACTTCTATTGAAAATATATGTGTATCAAATGGAGCAGGGGAGCTTATAAGATATATTCCAGTTATTTTTAAGCCAAAAAATGCTTTGATTACAGCACCTGCTTTCAGTGAATATAAAAAATCGCTTTTAGAATGTAATGTATATGAATATCTGTTAAAAAAGGAAAATAATTTTATGCTGCAGCAGGATTTTTTAGATAATATTGTTTCTAAAAATATGGTATTTTTAACAAACCCTGATAACCCTGCAGGTAATCTTATAAGTATAGAATTTATAGAAAAAACAACAGCAAAATGCAGGCAGGAAAATGCTATTTTAGTGCTTGATGAATGTTTTATTGATTTAGCAGAAAATGGGGAAAGTGCAGTTCCACTGATAAAAAAGTATGATAATCTTATTATTATAAAAGCATTTACTAAAACTTATTCATTTGCGGGGTTTAGGCTTGGATATGCTTTAGCAAATGAAAAGATTACTAATATAATAGATAATATGCTTCCGGAATGGCGTGTATCTATGCCTGCTAATATGTGTGGAATAGCTGCATTAAGTGATAAATCTTTTATTAATTCATCTATAAACTATATCAAAAAAGAAAAAGAATATCTTATAAATAACTTAAAATTATTTAGTTTTACTATATACGGTTCAGAAGCAAACTATATATTTTTTTATGCTGATATTTTTGACTTAAAAGAAAGGCTTGAAAAATATAATATATTAATAAAGGACTGCTCAAATTACAGTGGACTAGAAAAAGGTTATTACAGAGTGGCAGTAAAAAAACATGAAGATAATGAAAAACTGATAAATGCATTAAAGGAAATATTAAATGGCTAAATGTATAATGGTGCAGGGCACTTCATCAAATGTGGGAAAAAGTCTTATTAGTGCAGGCTTATGCAGAATATTTGCTAATGCTGGATATAAAACTGCTCCATTTAAATCACAGAATATGGCACTTAATTCATATATTACAAAAGAGGGCTTTGAAATAGGCAGGGCTCAGGCTGTGCAGGCAGAATGTGCATATCAGCATATAGATGTAAGGTTTAACCCTGTTCTATTAAAGCCAACAGGTAATAAAACAAGCCAGATTATAATAAACGGCGAAGTATACGGCAATATGACGGCTGCTGAATATTTTGCAGAAAAGCATAAGTTTATTAAATATGTAAAAGAAAGCTATGAAAGTTTAAATAAAGAATATGATGTAATAGTTATAGAAGGGGCAGGAAGCCCTGCAGAAATAAACTTAAACCATAAAGATTTTGTAAATATGGGTATGGCTCAAATTGCTCAATCTCCTGTGCTTTTAGCAGGTGATATTGACAGAGGCGGGGTATTTGCATCCCTTTATGGCACAGTAGAGCTTTTAAAAGAGTATAAAAATTATTTTAAAGGCTTTATTATTAATAAATTCAGAGGCGATAAGGCTATATTAGAGTCAGGTCTTATACATTTAGAAAAATTAACAGGTATAGATGTATTAGGTGTGCTGCCCTTTAAAAAATTTAATATAGATGAAGAAGACAGTCTTGCAGAAATATTAAGAAATACAGAAAAAGGCTTAATTGATATAGCTGTTGTCAAACTTCCAAGAATATCAAATTTTACTGATTTTGCAGTTTTTGAATATTATGACGGAGTAAAAGTCAGGTATATTAATAATATTGCAGATTTTGGCGAGCCTGATTTGCTTATAATTCCCGGCACAAAAAATACTATTGATGATATGAAATATATCCGCTCATCAGGGCTTATTACAAAAATAATACAGTATGCTGAAACAGGCAAAGGAATTATTGGAATATGCGGCGGTTATCAGATGCTTACAAGCATTATCAAAGACCCGTATAATATGGAAGCTGGCGGCAATGTGCAGGGACTGGGTTTAATAAAAGCAGAAACTATTTTTGAAAAAGAGAAAGTAAGAACAGTAGTGCAGGGAAAATTTAATAATATAAAAGGTTATTTTTCATTTTTAAATGGAGCAGAGTTTGCAGGCTATGAAATACATATGGGCAGAACTTATTCTGATAACTGCAATATTTCTGAAATAAAAGATACATTTGGCAGTGTTAAATATGACGGACTTTCTGAAAATAATATATTAGGCACATATATACATGGTGTTTTTGATGCAGGTGATGTGGTTAAAAGAATAATAGATAAGTTAAAGCAGGAAAAAGGAATAGATAAAATTACAGAAGAAAAAGATATAAATGAATTAAAAAATAGGGAATATGAAAAACTTGCAGATATGCTTGTGAATTATTTAGATATTTCTAAAATATATGAAATAATGGAAAAAGGAGTGCAGTATGGCAAAAGATAAAGGACTTATACATATATACTGTGGGGAGAATAAAGGCAAAACTACTGCTGCAGTTGGGCTTGCAGTCCGCAGTTTTGGCAGTGGTTTTAAAATAATATTTTCCCAGTTTTTAAAAACTTCTCCAAGTGGTGAATTAGTAAGCTTTGAAAAACTTGGTATAAAAGTTTACAGGATAACAAAACCAAAAGGCTTTACATGGGAAATGAATGAAGAAGAACTGGCACTTTTAGAGCAGGAACATAATAAATTATTTAAAGAAGTGATTTCTTTAGTGGATGATGATGGCGATAAAACACTGCTTGTATGTGATGAGCTTGTTGGAGCTTATGTGGGCGGCCATATTGATAAAGAAATGGTGATGGATTTTTTAAATAATAAGCCTGCAAATTTAGAAGTAGTATTAACTGGCAGAAATCCAAGCGAAGAATTAATGGAGATTGCTGATTACATTACTGAAATGAAAAAAATAAAACACCCTATGGATAAGGGGATAAATGCAAGAAAAGGCATAGAGATGTAAGGTGAATTATGTATGAAATATTAAACCCTATGGATATAGAAAAAAGAAGTTTTGAAATAATATCACAAGAACTTGGTGGAACAAATTTAAGCGAACAGGAACTGCTTGTTTTAAAGCGTGTAATACATACTACTGCTGATTTTGATTATAAAGAAAACCTTGTATTTAAAAACAATCCTGTAGAAAAAGGCATAGAAGCATTAAAAAATGGTTGTATTATTGTAACTGATACTAATATGGCTCTTGCTGGAATTAATAAACCGTCACTAAAAAAAGGCGGAAACAGTGCAGTATGCTATATAAGTGATGAAGATGTGGCTCGTGCTGCTAAAGAAAAAGGTGTTACAAGAGCTCAAGTAGCAGTTGAAAAAGCTGCCAAATTAAATGAAACTGTTATTTTTGCAATAGGAAATGCACCTACTGCACTTATTAAGATAGATGAGCTTATAAATAAGGGCGAATTAAATCCTGTATTAATTATTGCCTGTCCTGTAGGTTTTGTAAATGTGGTGGAAAGTAAAGAGTTAATCTTAAAACATAATATTCCAAGTATCACTGCTGTTGGTAGAAAAGGCGGCTCAAATGTGGCAGCAGCAGTAATTAATGCTATGCTTTATCAGGCATTTCCAAGGTGATGTATGAAAGATGTTGAAAAAATAATAAGTGAAATAAAAGGAGCTGATATTTCAGCAGTAGAAAAAGCACAAATCAGGCAGGATAATCTTTTAAAACCAAAAGGCAGTTTAGGCACTCTTGAAAAAATAAGTGTAAAACTTGCAGGCATTACAGGTAAAATTAATAACAGTGCAGATAAAAGAATAGTTTTTCTTTTTGGTGCAGATAATGGCATTTATGAAGAAGGAGTGGCTGCAACGCCCCAGCATTTTACAAAAACATTAATTTTAAGTTATGCTGATAATGCAGGAACAGGTATTAATACAATTACCAAAAGCTGTAATACAGACTTAAAGCTTATAGATATGGGTATTAAAGGCGGTGTTAGTCATAAAAATATAGATAATAGAAACTTGATGATTAATGGCACAAATAACTTTATGAAAGAAAAAGCAATACCTTATGATATTGTTATAAAGGCAGTGCATACTGGCATAGAGTATGCGAAATATGCTTATGATAACAACTATAATATTATAGGCAGCGGAGAAATAGGTATGGCAAATACTACAACTGCTGCAGCCTGTATTATGTCATTTATCAAAAGCAGTGACAGCGGGCTTATAGGAAGAGGAGCAGGGCTTAAAGATGAACAGCTTGAAATAAAGCGTAATGTAATAAGGCATGCTTTAATTGATTATGACTTATTTAATCAAGAACCTTTTGAAGTGCTGACTTGTGTGGGCGGTCTTGATATTGCTGCTATGACAGGCTTATATCTTGGTGCTGCATATTACAGAATACCTGTTGTAATAGACGGGCTTATTTCTGCAGCTGCAGCATTAACAGCTTATAATATAAATAATAAAACAGTTGATTTTATGTTTACATCTCATTTATCAGAAGAGCCAGCTTATATTCAGGCAGTAAATATTCTAGGGCTAGAACCAATACTTAATTTACATATGAGATTAGGTGAAGGCAGCGGCTGCCCTGTTGCTATGCAGATTATACAAAATGCCTGCGATATCATGAATAATATGCAGACTTTTCAGGATATTAATTTAGAAGAAGAGTATAGGAAAGATATAAAAATGTAAAAAAGTTTGCAGTATAATATGTTATATTAAGTATGCCTGCCTGAAATTTTCAAGCAGGCTGTATTTTTTATGGAACTTGAATAGGTGCAGGTATACCTTTAAGTTTAATTGTTGTTGGCAGATATGTATCCTGTATATTTATTGTAAAAGAGGTTTCTTTTTCAACCTGTCCGTTGTAACTTATGCTAATTGCACACGGATTTGATACAGCTCGTAGTTTTATACAATTTTTATAGTCAGTATTATTTATGGTAAACTTTTCTTCCTGGTCATTTACTGTAAACCCATTACTATCTTTTGTAATATTATCTTTTAATTGTTCATATCCATAACTTGTTATTACAGGGCTTGTTGAATGATATGATTCTATCCAGTTATTGTTGTTTTTTGTATAGATATATTCAGGTTTGCTGGGAGTTAAAATTACAAATTTATTTTCACTGTTTGTAATTTCAAGTTTTTCACTATCCAATGCTGGAATATTATTTGCAGTGTCATAAGCAGGATGTAATTTTTTTAAAGCACCTAATAGTATATTTTTACTTGTTATCACATTATTATTTTCATCTGTAATAGAAATATCTACACTATATACTCGTGTTTCTTTTTTATTAGGTTTTAATGAAAACATATATCCAAATAATGAATTGCCTTGATTTATAGTAAAATTATCAATAGTATCATTATTAAATACAATATTTGTCTTATATCCGTAATATTCATAAGCATTTACTGCTGATATTATAAAATCAGTATTGTTGTCTTTTTTCAATACTGATGTATTATTTGTAACAGATATGTTTATAGATACTGGCTCTGGTTTTGGCGGCATTGGTGTAATGATTTCTGTTGTAATATCATTGTCGCATCCAAAAAGCATAAAAGAGCATATAACAGATATAATTGAAAGTTTTTTCATAAATTATCTCCATATTTTAATTTTTGCTTATTCTATCATGGGGGGGGGAATGTCAAGGGTTGATTAGCTTTCTAATAATCTTTTATGCCTATACTTCATATTAATTTTCTCTCAAATTTACACTGACTGTGGATAAAATGATGAATACTATTTCTAATAAAAATTTATATTAGGGAATACTTAATAAGTTATATAATAGAAGTAAAGTATTAACTTTTATCGCAAGTTTTGATATACTCGTTTTGCAGCTTATTAGTTTGTTAGTTTTGCTTTTTTTACTAAACTCATTACAACAAGGTTGTGAGGCTGTTTCTATATATAATCTCTGTTTTTTGCATTATTATTCATTACTTACAATATTATTATTTAAAAAATGGGGGATAGGAAGTTAATTAACCCTTGACATTCCCCCCCCCGTGATAAAATAAGCAAAAAAGTTAGAATATGAAGACAGCTTATGACAAAATTTTCAATTATATCTGTTATATGCTCTTTTTATGCTTTTTGGTTAAGGAATAAAATAACAAAATATTACTTTGTGATATTTGCGGCGAGATAGTTATATAGTTTATTGCACATATGTTTATTTTTTATTTTACTTGCATTTTATAAAATAATATGTATATCTATTTAGTATATATCATCAGTGGAGGAAAGCTTGTATGAAAGGAATAATATTGGCAGGTGGGTCAGGCACAAGGCTTTATCCGCTTACTTTAACTATATCTAAACAGCTGCTGCCTGTATATGATAAGCCAATGATTTTTTATCCATTATCTACACTTATGCTTGCAGGTATTAAAGATATTCTTATTATTTCTACACCGCATGATTTACCTAAATTTAAAGAACTTTTAGGTGACGGCTCATCTTACGGTATTCATTTGTCCTATGAAGAGCAGCCAAGTCCAGATGGTTTGGCACAGGCATTTATAATAGGAGAAAAGTTTATAGATGGTGATTCATGTGCTATGATATTAGGCGATAATATATTTTATGGCAATGGTTTATCAAGACACCTGCAAAGAGCAGCAGGGCAGACTAACGGGGCTACAATATTTGGTTATTATGTTGATGACCCTGAACGGTTTGGAATTGTAGAGTTTGATGCAAATGGCAAAGCTGTATCCATTGAGGAAAAACCAAAAAATCCTAAATCCAGCTACTGTGTTACAGGACTTTATTTTTATGATAACAGAGTCTGTGAATTTGCGAAACAGGTGAAACCGTCAGCAAGAGGCGAGCTTGAGATTACTGATTTAAATAATATGTATTTAAAAGACGGTTCATTAAATGTTGTAACTCTTGGCAGAGGCTATGCATGGCTTGATACTGGCACAATAGAGGCTCTTGCTCATGCTGGAGAGTTTATCAGAGTTATAGAAAAACGGCAGGGAATACAAGTAGCAGCAGTTGAAGAAATTGCATACCGTCAAGGCTGGATAAGTAAAGAAGAATTATTAGTATCTGCTAAAAAATATGGCAAAAGTCTGTATGGAGAGTTTTTAAACTTAGTAGCAGACGGAGCATATTTAGGATAGGTAAAAAATGAATGTGATTAAGACAGCAATAGAAGGCGTTTATATACTTGAACCAAGAGTTTTTGGAGATAACAGAGGCTGGTTTATGGAAAGTTACTCTGAAAAAATAATGAAAGAACATGGACTTAACTATAATTTTGTGCAGGATAACCATTCCTTTTCTTCTGTAAAAGGAACCTTAAGAGGAATACATTTCCAAAAAGGAGATTCAGCACAAGCAAAACTTGTACGCTGCTGCAAAGGTACTGTTCTTGATGTGGCAGTTGATTTAAGAAAAGGTTCGCCTACATATAAAAAATGGGTGTCTGTTGAATTATCTGCAGAAAATAAACGCCAGCTTTTAATACCAAGAGGTTTTGGTCATGGGTTTGTTACATTAACTGACGATGTAGAGTTTTTATATAAAGCTGATAATTACTATGATGCAGCAAGCGACAGAAGTATATTATGGTGCGATGAAGAACTTGGAATAGACTGGGGAGTAGCACATCCAATAATTTCTGAAAAAGACAGCCATGCTCCAAGATTAATAGACAGCGATGTAGATTTTGAATATTAATATAATGAGGGAAAGTATGAAAATAGTAGTAACAGGTGGAGCTGGATTTATCGGCGGCAATTTTGTCCACTATATGCTGAATCTTTATAATGATTATAAAATAATATGCCTTGATGCATTAACTTATGCTGGCAATATGGAAACATTAGAACCTGTAAAAAATAATCCTAATTTTAAGTTTTATAAGGCAGATATTGCAGACAGGACAGCAGTGTATGAAATATTTGAGAAAGAAAAACCAGATATTATTGTAAACTTTGCAGCAGAAAGCCATGTAGACCGTTCTATTGATAACCCCGGTATATTTCTGCAGACAAATGTTATAGGCACAGGTGTATTAATGGATGCCTGTAGAAAATACGGCATCACAAGATATCATCAGGTATCAACAGATGAAGTTTATGGTGATTTGCCACTGGACAGACCTGATTTATTTTTTACTGAAACTACTCCTCTTCATACTTCAAGTCCATATTCAGCATCAAAAGCATCTGCTGATTTATTAGTGCAGGCATATCACAGAACATTTAAACTGCCTGTTACAATTTCAAGATGTTCTAATAACTATGGACCATATCATTTTCCAGAGAAACTGATACCTCTTATGATTGCTAATGCATTAGCAGATAAAGAACTGCCGGTATATGGCAAAGGTGAAAATATTCGCGACTGGCTCTATGTAGAAGACCACTGTTCAGCTATTGATTTAATTATACATAAAGGCAGAGTAGGTGAAGTGTATAATATTGGCGGTCATAATGAAAAAACTAACTTAGAAGTAGTAAAAATCATATTAAAAGAGCTTGGTAAAAGTGAAGACTTAATTAAATATGTTACAGATAGACCAGGTCACGATATGCGTTATGCAATAGACCCAGCTAAAATACATAGTGAATTAGGCTGGCTGCCTGCTGTAAAATTTGAAGATGGTATTAAAAAAACTATTAAATGGTATCTTGAAAATATTGACTGGTGGCAGCACATAATAAATGGGGAATATAAAGATTATTACGAAAAACATTACAGCAGAAAATAATGTTATAGTGTAGTGCAGGATGATTTCTTTTAAAAATATTATTGTCTGCATATAAAAGAGGCGAATAAAATGAAAGTATTAGTGACAGGTGTAAAAGGTCAGCTTGGATTAGATGTCTGCAAAGAGCTTGATAAAAGACATATTGAAAATCAAGGTATAGATAAAGATGACTGTGATATTACAGACGAAACTGCAGTTTTAAATTACATTAAAAGCTATGCACCTGATATTGTTGTTCACTGTGCTGCTTATACTGCTGTTGACAGGGCAGAAGATGAAAAAGAAATCTGTTTTAATGTAAATGTAAAGGGGACAGAGTATATAGCAAGAGTATGTAAAGAAATAGATGCAAAAATGGTATATATTTCAACTGATTATGTATTTGAGGGAGTGGGAGAAACTGCTTATGAAGTAGATGATAAAGCAGCTCCAGACAATACATATGGAATTACAAAGTATCAAGGCGAAGAAGAAGTCAGAAAAATATTAAATAAATACTTTATTATACGCATATCATGGGTATTTGGTATTAATGGCAATAACTTTATTAATACTATGATGAAACTTGGTGAAAGCAGAAATGAATTAAATATAGTGGCAGACCAGATAGGCAGTCCAACCTTTACTTATGATGCAGCATCATTAATATGCGATATGATTGCAACAGATAAATACGGAATATATCATGCAACAAATGAAGGTTACTGTTCATGGGCTGATTTTGCAGAATATATATTCTCTGTAACAGGTCAGAAAGTATTAGTTCATCATATAAAAAGCGAAGAATATCCAACAAAAGCATCAAGACCAAAAAACTCTAGATTAAGTAAAGCAAGTCTTGATAAGGCTGGTTTTAAAAGACTTCCAGACTGGAAAAATGCTGTTAAAAGATACATAGATGAAAAATTAGGCAGATGATACAGGGTTATTACCTTTTGTCATTCTGACGAGCGTTTTTTGCGAGGACACTTTTTGCTCCGCTTTGCTACGAGTACAGAAACAATCGGGATTAATAAGCCCGATATGTTTTCCCAAGCAAGTAGTGTAGGAAATAGAAAAAGAGGCTAGACCTTTAGGCGAAGAATCTGGAATATACAAATATTTACTATATACAATAAATTAGAATATGGTAAATATATGCAGTATATGCAATCTAGTTCTTTCGCCTGCTTTGCAGGCTCAGGAAAACAAAGGCTTTTAGGACAAAAGCCCACTTGTGTAAGAAAGCACCGATTTATTTCATATATGCTTTCGTTCAGGGCGGTGCAGTCCAGCTACACATTTCTTTTTCCTGCCTATTTGTCGGGAAATGCTTGCATCGCTTTGCTCTACTGCCATGATATGTCATTCTGAAGCGGAGCTGAAGAATGAACTTACCCAAAAAAGTTGGACAAGCCATATAAGGAGATTATATGGTAAGAA
>CAJUJZ010000038.1 GCA_910586745.1 uncultured Mucispirillum sp.
TATGGCTGTAATAATAATCTAACACATCTGCTTTAAATTTACCACTATATTTATTCTTAATTAGCTTAATACCTTTATATCCATTACATAAATACATATCTCGACATTTACGAATAGGTCCTTCATCTAGCACATATTCATTGGATAAGGACGATAGACTTCTTTGCTCTTCAAAATATTGATGCAATATCTCTTTGCGTAATTCATAAGAATATTTAATTCTGCGTGACATAAAAACACCCCATTTATTGGACAAATAAATGGGGTTCGCATCAATTATGGCAGGCTTTTTTATTATAAAGTATTGTTAAAGCATATAAAAATTGACTTGGTAAAATAATATATATAAAAAATATTATATTTTTATTGCACAGATATAAAAAAATTGATACTCTATAAATGTAGTAATATTCATATTATTAATCAGGGGTTATGATTTATGGCAATGATAGCAGACGAAATGTTAAAAGCTATGAAATGTAAAGAGATTGAAACTAAATATGGTAATGTTAGAAAAGGTTTAAGAATGTCGCTTGTTGCATTTTTAAAAGATAACCCTAATTATGAAAAGCTGATAGAAGGGTTTGTTGGCATTGATCCAGCTGATAAAAAAACAGAAGCAAGGCGTAATTTTCTTGATGAACTTGGAGAAATATCTAAACTTATGGATGATGCTTTTAATAAACTTGGTGATGCTGAAGAAGGAGCTCTTGCTCATAAACTTACAACTGTATCTGCCATTTATATGGAGCGTATTGGTCAAACATGCTTAGAAGCTAAAACAAACTATTTTCCAATGCATAAAGAAAAGTTTGCAATGTATGTTTCTGAAGATCAGGAAGCAAAGGCTATTGTTCCTAGAACAACATTGAAAACTATAAAAAATTATCTTGATAAATGGTTTTTCTTAATACAGCAGTATTCTGTAAATGCAAAAGCAAAAATTATTTATACCAAACTTAATGATTTTAGAGATAAACTGCATCATTTTGAATATGTAATGGGTAAATCTATTAATAAATTACAGCGTGAATATGTAAAAGAGATTATTCCTTTTATGAAAGATACAAAACTTGCTCTTTTGCGTATGCGTAAGTTTTTTGAAGCGATAGACGCATCTGCTTTTGGTAAAATGATAAAAGCACTAACTGATGTTGCTATGGAAAACGGTACAAGAGTATATGTAAAATATAATGCTGTGCTTACAATAGTTACTGGTAATGTCAGGAAAGGTAGTGTTATTCCAGTGCAGACTATTGTTGATAAGTATGATAATGTAATGTTTCCTATTAGACAGACAGTGGCAGAGCTTGATACAAAACTTGGCGGCAGCCGTGCAAAAGACCCATCAAAAGCTTTCTGGGATATTGCTTCTCAAATTACATCATTTAGAGATGGTATGCATTCTGTTATAGATGAATTTTCAAAAGGTATCAGCCCGTCAGATGAAGATTTTAAATTTTTCACTCATACTGCTCAAGCTGTAATTATTCCATATATGAACCAGACAAAAGGAGAAGTTAACGATAGCTTTATTAATGGTGTTAAAAATTTAGATACTTTTTTCTGGAAAATTATGACGAAAGCTATAGAAAATTCGCAGGAAAAAGGCGAAAAAATGGATGAGATTGTTGGGCTTGCTGTAAGAGTTACACAAAAAGAGCTTGAGAATTTCTTATCAGAAAATAAAGAGCTTGCAGATGATAATTTAACAGATGAAATTGAAAATGCTTCAAGCAGTTCTGAAAAATAAAGTTTTTTGAGTAGTTATTTTGAAAGAATTAATAAAAAAACATTTATATACATCAAGGTCACCTGTTTCAGATGAAAATAATAATCTTGTGTATGAAGTTGCTTCTGAACTTAATGCAGATATTATAAAAAGCAAATGCGGCAGCGAAGTTCTTTCATGGATTATTCCTCTATACTGGAAAGTTATAAAAGGTCAGTTAAAAGATTTATCTGGTAATATACTGGTTGATTTTAAAAATAATCCACTTCATCTTTGGATAAACTCTATTACTTTTCAAGGCAGAATAACTAAACAGGAATTAGAAAACCATATCCTGACAGATAGAAACCGTCCGGATTTAATTCCATACCATTATAAATTTGGTTTCAGTTCAGCTTTACAAAACTGGGGCTTTTGTATTTCTTATAATGATTATATTAAAATGCATGATAATGAATATATTGTAGATATTGAAACAGAACTGCACAACGATAATTATATGCTTACTGGTGTCAAAACTCTTAATGGAAAAAGTGATGGCAGCACTTATATTTTTGCAGCACATACCTGTCATCCGGCTATTGCAGTGGATGGACTTACAAATGTTATAGTACTTATGGAAGTATTTCGTGAGCTTGAAAAAAGAAATGTAAAAAATACATATAAATTTGTATTTGGCTCAGAATATTATGCAGCAGCTGCATTTTTAAATACATTAAATGAAAAAGAAGAAAAAAGTATAAAAGGTGCTTTTTTCTGTGATTTAATAGGGGCAGACACTAAGCCTGCATATTCTTCGTCATTATAATATTGATGTTGAACTCGCTGTAATATCCTCTGAAAAGCATTTCATTATTTTTTTAATTTTATATTTACTTAACCTGCTGTATTTCATACTCTTTTTCATATATTCTAAAAAGATACTAGTCAAGAGTCTAATATAATTATTTATTTAATTTTAAAGCATAATTTTTGCAAAATATATTAAATTGTTTTCTGCTTATTTTATAGAAGATAGTGTTTCCACAAACTTATCTATTATATTATTTACTTCTTCATAATTATCTGCATTTGAGAAATGAGCAGCATTTTTTATGATATATAAATCAACTTTCAAATCTTTTGCCCACTCTTTTGAATAGTGCAATACTTTACCTGTATTATCGTATTCTCCAGCTATTAATATTACAGGACATTTAAGATATATATTTTTATTTTCTATTATAAATTGTTTATAATATATATCCATTTGTTTTATCATATCTGCTTTTGTATAATTATTATAAATATCTATCATTTTTTTATAAGCATATTGTGTTTTTGAAATAGATTTTGCCATTGAGTTTTTAAGCATCTTTTCTGGAAATAATTTTGCAAAAAAAGATGTATGTTTTACCAACCAGTTATCTAATTGGGAATAATATTTTCTACCTACTGGTGTAGTATCAATGCCTATAAAGCCTGATACCATATTATGATATTTTGAAGCGAAAAACTGGCTTGGATAACCACCGATAGACATTCCTGCAAGAATGATATTTTCTATATTTTCTTCCATTAGAATATTATAAATCATATCAGCAGTATCATTATATGAAATTAGATTACATTGTTTTGAATTACCATGCAGCGGCAAATCCCATAATATAATATTAAATTTATTTTTAAAATATTCCACCTGTTTTTCAAACATAGAATAATCTGCAGTTAATCCATGAGTAAAAAGTATAGTTTTACTAAAGTTTTCTTTTTTACTTATATAGTAATGAATAGTATTTTTTTGATAATGTAAGGTTTTATGCTGCATTTTATTATCTCTGCTTGCTATTGTTATTTATTTAATTTTCTAGCTGCATCTTTTGCAAAGTATGTGATGATTAAATCACTGCCTGCGCGTTTCATAGAAAGCAGTGTTTCCATAACTACTTTTTCTTCATCTATCCAGCCATTTTTAGCTGCTGCTTTAATCATAGAATATTCACCAGATACATTATATGACGCAACAGGAACAACACAGCTGTCTTTTACATCTCTGATAATATCAAGATATGCAAGGGCAGGTTTTACCATAATAATATCTGCACCTTCTTCTATATCCTGAAATGCTTCTTTTAATGCTTCACGCCTGTTTGCTGGGTCCATTTGATATGTTTTTCTGCTGCCAAATGCTGGTGTAGAATCTGCAGCATCTCTAAATGGTCCATAATAGCCTGATGCATATTTAACTGCATAGCTCATTATAGGTATATTTTCAAAGCCATTATTATCAAGCATTGTTCTAATAGCTGCAACTCTGCCATCCATCATATCACTTGGAGCAACCATATCTGCACCTGTTTCTGCATGAGATAATGCTTCTCTTGCAAGCATATCAAGTGTGCTGTCGTTATCTACATCGCCATTTACTACATGTCCGCAGTGACCATGGCTTGTATATTCGCACATACATACATCTGTGATAACATATAAATCTGTGTAATCTTTTATAGCTTTTATGGCTTTCTGAACAATACCATCGCTGCCATAAGCACTGCTGCCATCTTCATCTTTATGGTCAGGAATACCAAAAAGAATAACAGATTTAATGCCTAAACTTTCTACTTCCTTTGCTTCCTTAATAACTTCATCTACACTTAAATTATATACTCCTGGCATTGACGGTACTTCGTTTCTAATGCCTTTTCCTTCGCATACAAATAATGGATAAATAAAATCATTTACTGAAAGAGTTGTTTCTCTTACCATATTTCTGATATTTTTGCTGGACCTAAGTCTTCTTGAACGAGTTATTGGAAACATAATATACTCCTTTTCATTATATTATTTCTACCATAGACTCTACAGTAAAATTTTCTGGATATCTGGATGTAATACCCTGTTTGTCAAGAAAAAGTGCTGTTGTAGTGCCTATGCTTACTATATCTAATAGAGATTTATCTCCATTAAATTGTCTTAAAAATGATTTTGCTGCACTTGGCGAGCAAAATGTAACTGTATCTATTTTATTATCTACTATAAAGTTATCAACATATCCATCTGGGTACTCTGCAAATGTTGTTTCATAAACTGCTGGTGTAATTAATTCTGCACCCATTTCATACAGCTGTTTTACAGGCAGTTCAAGCCTTTGTTCAGCACCAGGAGATAATATTCTGGCATTCTGCAAAGGTATAGAATAAATTATCTGCATAGCATTATTTAAATCATAAACAGTAGGTGTTATATTGCTTGATATTCCTAGAAATACTTCCATAGCATGAGCCGTTTTTGCACCAAGAGCAATATATGCTTTGCCGTGAATATTATTATGATATGGAGCAAAATATTTTACAGCATTAGCACTTGTGAAAAATATTATTTCATATTCTCCTGGCTCAATTACTGGGCATAACTGCACAGTTTCAATCATTGGCAGTAAAAAAGGGTAGTGACCTTTTGCAGATAATGCATTTACAAAAGTTCCAGACTGTTCAAACTGCCTTGTAACAAGCACTCGTTTTGGACTGTCAAAAATTTTCATAAACTTGTGAATATATTTCCTTTAATATTTTATCGCCGCCAGCAGCAAGCACCATTTCTGCAAGTTTAATGCCTGCTTCTTCTGGGTTAGCTTTATTACCAGTATATTCTTTTGCTATTTTTTTACTGCCATCAAGGTTATATATAATACCTTTTACATATATTTTATTACCCGTCAACACAGAATGGCAGCCTATAGGTATCTGGCAGCCTCCTTGTAATTTGCGTAAGAATGCTCTTTCACAAAGTGCTCTTGTATAGCTGTCTTTATGTCCTATAAAAGATAAAATTTCTTTTATTTCATTATCCCCACTTCTTATTTCAATACCTAAAATTCCTTGGCATGATGCAGGAAGCATTTTTTCAACTGGCAGTATTTCTTTTATATTTTCAGTTACTTCAAGTCTTTTAAGTCCTGCATAAGCAAGTATTATTGCATCATACATTCCATCAGTTAATTTCTGCATACGAGTCTGCACATTGCCTCTTAAATCGACTACTTCTAAATCAGGTCTTAATTCTAAAAGCTGACACTTTCTTCTTAAAGATGATGTTCCAACACAAGCACCTTTTGGCAGTTCATCAAGAGAGTTATATTTTATAGATAAAAAAGCATCTTGAGGTGCTTCGCATTCTGGGCTTTCAAAAAGTTCCAGTCCAGCGGGCAGTTCCATAGGCACATCTTTCATACTGTGCACTGCTAAATCTGCTTTTTTCTCAAGAAGTGCTGTTTCTATTTCTTTTACAAAAAGCCCTTTACCTCCTATTTTTGCCAGTGGTACATCTAATATTTTATCACCCATTGTTTTAATTATTTCAAGCCTGCATAATATATTTTTATGGTGTTTTTCTATTTCGTTTTTAATATATTCTGCCTGCCATAAAGCAAGTTTTGAGCCTCTTGTTGCAATAACCACTTCTTTTTTCATCTATCTCTCCTATGGTTATGTCTTTTTTCTTTCTGCTGTGTCGGATAAATTTTTTCATTGGTCATTTACATATTTTGTAAACTCCCTAGACAAAATTTTTTTCCGCCTTACATAAAGATAAAACCCTATAACCTCTCTCTATTATTTTTTAAAGATTATATCCATTACTTCTGTTATGGAATATTTGCCATTATCTGTTGCATGCTCTTTTAAATTCATAAAAGGTTTATGAAGTATTTTATTTAAAGTAGCAGTTAAAAGATAGTTTAAATGTTCTATTTCCTTTTCATCAGTTATTTTAAATTTTTCACAGTATTTTTGCAATTCTTCGTTTCTTTTTTCTTCAAAATAAGAAC
Source organism: uncultured Mucispirillum sp. (assembly GCA_910586745.1). GTDB lineage: Bacteria > Chrysiogenota > Deferribacteres > Deferribacterales > Mucispirillaceae > Mucispirillum. Next base: position 6,537 of record CAJUJZ010000038.1, read on the forward strand.
GCATATTTTTAATAATTGGTGTAATTTTTAATGATTCCATTTGTTCATCAAAAGCATAAGCTGCATTATATACAATATCCCATGCTTTTTTAGCTTCTTTTTCTCTTTCTTTTTTATTAGCTTCTACAACACTTTTCAAATCATCAATATCATATATATATGTATTTTCTATTTCAGCACCTCGTGGGTCAATATCTCTAGGTACAGCAATATCAATAAAGAACATAGGACGAGAAGGGCGTTTTTTCATTGCTTCTCTAATCATATCTGTAGTAACAACAAAATCTGGTGAGCCGGTAGATGAAATAATAATATCAACTTCTGGAAGTTTTTGTACAAATCTGTCAAAAGAAACTGCATCGCCTGAAAATTCTTCTGCTAATTTTACAGCTTTTTCAAAAGTCCTGTTTGTAACTATGATAGAGCCGATATTTGAGCCAACTAAATGTCTTGCAGCAAGTTCGCACATTTCACCAGCTCCAATAATCATTGCTTTAGCAAGTGATAAATCAGAGAATATTTTTTTAGCCAGTTCCACAGCAGCATAGCTGACAGATACAGGGTTTTCAGATATTCCTGTAACAGTTCTTACTTTTTTAGCAGTTTTTAAAGTAAATTCAAAAAGTCTGTTTAAAAAACCGCCCATACCATGATTTTCTTTTGATATTTCAAAAGCATCTTTAACCTGTCCAAAGATTTGCGGCTCACCTAATACAAGGCTGTCAAGACCTGAAGCAACAGCAAATAGATGAGTAACAGCTTCTTTTCCTGATGCAAAGTAAGTGTATTTTGCTAAATCTTCCACAGCAAGCTGGCAGTTTTGAGCAATAATGCTTAATATTTCGCATTTATCGCATATTGGCGACTGTATATCGCATTTATCACAAAGATAATTTTTAATAACAAAATAATATTCCACCCGATTGCAGGTAGATACTAAAAATAGTTCCTGTATACTGTTTTCTGCAAGAAATTTTTTATAAAGACCTGCCATTTCATCTTTTTTTATAGCCATACGCTCTCTGACAGTCACAGGAGCAGAATTATGATTTAAACCTAGAACCACTAACATATTTAATTACCTCAGCATAAAATTAGCAACGCCAACATAAGTTACTAATATTAAAATAAACCCAATAACTGTCCACTGGGCAGTCTGCTTTGGTGTCATAGGTCTGCGTTTTTTTAATATCATTAATACTGCATATAAAAACCATGTTAGAATTGAAAATATTATTTTTGCAGATGATAAAATTTCTTCTAAATTATTCTGCAGCATCCACACAAACCCCAGTGCAGAGCCTATTGTAAAGAAATAAAAGCCTATATGTAAAGATGTATCATTTATACTTGCAATAGTATCAAGAGCAGGAAACCTTTGGAAAATAAAACCAAAATTTTTCTTTTTAAGCTGTGCTTCCTGAATAAGATACATAATAGATGCAATAAAAGCTGCTACTAAAAATGTTGTCCCAAGCATAATAAATGGCAGGTGAACATAACGCCATATAGAATCAACTACAGGATATGACGGGCTTACATTAGGTGGAAAGCATATAGCAACAAGAGATGCAGCCACCATAAATGGAGAAATAAAAAGCCCTACAAGAGGTCTTTTATATTTTGCATATAATATAAAATATGTAATACCAAATGAAACACATACCATATTCATTACATCATATAGCGTGGAAGTAGGTACAGCACCAGTATTAAAATACCTTAAAGCCATATCTGCAATATTAAAAAGCAGCCCTGTACCCATAAATATATTAAAAAGGCTGCGGACATTTCTATTGCCCCACAGTAAGAAAAGCATTATATGAATAAATGCAATCATATAAAATATCAGAGAAATGTAGGAAATCATAAAAAACCTCTCAATCTATTACAAAAAAGTATATTTGCTGTATATTTTTTAAGCCATAATATTTATGCTGAACAAATAATTATTTATAATATTAACCTTATGACTTTTTAAACCTATAAATAAAGTATATATTACAAATTTAACAAAATTTCTACATATTAAAATAAAAATTCAAACTGTAGAACAATATATTCTTTTGCCAATCATAAGAAAATACAATTTTCTCTTTAAAATATTTTAATAATATGATATTGCAATGTATGATGTTACAAGAAAATAAATTATGTGTTAAGAAAAAAATTATCAACCCTGTAAAAAATTTGATACCACTTATGAAAGACAGCTGGAAAATGAGCTGGCCTATTATGGTAATGATGGTATTTGAATTTATTATGTCTATGACAGACATATATATTGCAGGCAGATTTGGTGAAGTTGTAAAAGCTGCAACAGGTCTTGCAAGTCAGGTATATAGTTTTTTTATAATGACAGGTCATGCATTAACTATTGGGGCTGTATCAGTATTATCTCGTCTTTTCTCCTCAGATGATAAAAGAAAATTCCGCTCAGCTGTATTTACTTCTGTCTTTTCTGCTTTTTTGTTTGGTATGGTAATATGTATAGTTGGGGTAACATTTTCTTCTAAAATAGCCACATTATTAAATGCACCAGATGAAGTAAAAGGGTATGCATCATCTTTAATAAAAATATATTTTCTGGGCATTATTTTTCATATGACATTAATTAATATGAATGGTGTATTAAGGTCCTGCAGGCGTGTAACTGTTACTATGGGAGTAATGATATTTGCAGCTGTATTAAATATTATTTTACTGCTTTACTTTTATAATTTTACAGATTTAGGCTTTAAAGGTATAGCTGTTTCTACAGCTGTCAGCATAACGGCTGCTTCCATTGTTAATATGGTTATAATGTTTAGAATAATTAAAAAAACATATGTTTTTTCATTTCCTATATTAAAACAGATATTATCTATTGGCTGGCCTGGCGGTATAGTATCACTTAGCTGGCAGCTTGGTGGCACTGCTCTTTATGCAGTATTAGGTATGCTTTCATATAATTCTGTAGAGATTATGGCAGCTTATGCCACAGGGCTTAGAATAGAAAGTGCTATATTTATGCCAGCTTTTGCATTTAATATGGCAAATGCTGTAATTGTCGGCAACTTAATGGGTAAGAAAAAATTTGATGAAGCATATAAAAGCGGGCTTACAACTGCATTTATTTCTATGGGTGTTGTTACTATTATGATAGCTGTTGTGCTGCTTAATGCACGCTCTATTGTAGAATTTTTGGAGCCTAACCCGCAAGTTGTAGATGAAATTATTAAATATATTTATATCTGTATGATTGCAGAACCTTTTATTGCTTTAAACCTTGCTATGACTGGTGCATTAAATGGTGCAGGGGATACAAAAGCTGCAATGTTTTATGCTGTATTAAATGTATGGGTGTTAAGGCTTCCACTTGCATATATTTTTGGCATAGCATTAGGGTTTCATGCTGCAGGTATATGGTGGGCTTTAAACTCCGGTTTTTTCCTGCAGTCTATACTATCTACTAGAAGATTTATAAGCAAAAAATGGCAGAAAATAGAAATAGGATAAATTATGGTTATATTAATTAATGGTGCATCATGCACAGGAAAAACTAATTTTTCACAAAAATTAATGGAAAAATATAAAATACCATATTTATCTATAGATCATATAAAAATGGGGCTGATTAGAAGCAGAAATACTTATCTTACACCATACGATGATGAAAAACTTCAGCCATATTTATGGAATATTGTAAAGGATATTATTAAGACAGTTATAGAAAATAATCAGAACATTATAATAGAAGGAGCATATATTCCTTTTGACTATAAAAAAGATTTTACTTAGGGTATTTAGATAAAATAAAATATGTATGCCTTGCTATGACTGAAAACTATATAAATAACAATTATAATCTTATTATAGAGAAGGCTTGTATTATAGAAAATAGAGGAGCAGCATTTTCTATTGATAAAGATTTTTTAATAAATGAAAATAAAAAATATATAGAAAACTGCACAAAGTATAATCTTCCTGTAAAGCTTATAGATGATAAATACTTAATAAATGTTGACTTAGGAAACATATTGTTTAAATTAAAATAAAAAATGTAGACAAATAATTTTTTTGTGCTATATATGAAAACTCTAATAAATATATGATAAATGGTAATTATAAAATGGATTTTAAAGAATTAGAATATTCTCACAGAGCATCTCTTGCACCAATACTTCGTGCAAAAAACTCATATCTTTCTGAATACAGCTTTACTAATGCATATTTATTTAGAAAGCCGCATAATTATCAAGTGGCAGAAAGTGATGGCTGCACATTTTTATATGGTGTAACTTATGATAATAAAACATATATGATGCCGGTATGTCCTCTTGAAATTATACCTCAGAAAAAATTAATTGAAATGGGTGCATTAGTTGATTTTTTCTTTCCTATTCAAGAAGAATGGCTTATATTTTTTCCAGAAGATAAGTTTACTTATTCTTATCTTGATGGCGATTCTGACTATATATATTTAACAGAAAGGCTTGCAACAATGGCAGGAAGGAAGCTTGCAAAAAAAAGAAATCTGTTAAAGCAGTATAATGAAGGGTATAAAACAGAAGATTTTGAGCTTACTCCAGAAAGGTTTGATGATGCAAAATATGTCCTTGATATTTGGGAAAGGGATATACAAATGGCAGAAAATCATGGTTCAGATTATGCAGAAACTTTGGAAGCTCTTGAAAAAATGACAGAGTTTAATCTTCGTGGAATGATTTCTTATGCTGATGATAAACCATCTGGCTTTGTTCTTGGTGAAGAATTAAATGATGAAACATTTGCACTTCACTTTGCAAAAGGTGTAAGAGAATATAAAGGAATATACCAGCATTTATATAATGCTTTCAGCATTAAGCTAAACAGTGAATATAAGTATATTAACTTTGAGCAGGATTTAGGAAAAGATACGCTGCGTCAGGCAAAGTCAACATATTATCCTGATGAAATGCGTAAAAAATACAGAGTAGCTTTAATTAAATAAGTTAAATTGCGAAATATGGGTTTATATGCAGTTTAATTTGGTAATGGAATATGATGAATTAGAAAGTATAAATAAGCATTTTTATAAATGCTTATTTATAGGTAATTACATTATGTGTATTATTTTTAATTGCTATGAGTCTCATCTATTATGTTTTCAAATTCTATTTTCATAATAGCAGGATTAGATATATTTTTCATATATAATTTAGAAGTACCAGAACCAACAAATTTTAAAGTTCCATAACCTAAAACTCTGCCAAAAAAAACTGCTCTACAGATTCTATTTTTTGATTTCTTAGTTCATTTGTTTTCAAGCAATAATTCCATATTTTTCTATTACTCGTTTATTTATGAATATCATTTCTCTCTTTTTTAAATCTAAAACTTTAATGATGATAAATGGTATAGTGATTATAAACCATACTGTAAGAATAGTAAAAATAACTAACCAAACCCAGTTAATCTAATGCAGCTCTGCAATAGATTTTATTTATTCATCTTTTGAAAGATACCTTAGTAAATAGCTAATTTATTTTTGAGACATTATAAACTCCACTTTAATTTTATGGCGGCATTATAACACAGGGGGGGGGATTATCAAGTGTTTTTTTATTGTATGGTATATGATTTATTGATATTAAAAAATTTGAATGAAATGGTTTGCATATAATATTCTTATTTTTAAAATCAAATAAGAATATTATATTAAATATATTAATGATTATTCTTTTGAACCATCAAGGGCTTTGCGAAGTTTTTCTTCATCTTCGCTTGCAAGAGAAGTTTGTAAAATTGTACCGCCAGTGCCTTTTAATTCTGCTAATGCTTTATCGCTTAAATCTGAATGAAGAAGAATGAAAAGGGTAGATGTTCCTGGTTTCATTTGGTCTGCCAGCTGTTTCATAAATTTATCATCTATACCTATATCACTTAATGCACCACTTACCGCTCCTGCTGCACCGCCTATTGCAAAACCAAGCAGCGGATTTAAAAAGATTGCACCAATCAGCATACCCCAGAATCCGCCGCCTAATGCACCATAAGCTGTTAAGTTATTCATCTGGCGAAGTTTTACTTTGCCGTCTTGTTTTTTTACTGCAACAACTGCATCTTCTAATTCAACCAGATAGCTTTTCTGCATTTTTAAAAAGTCAAGCCTTATCTGTTCTGCTTTTAATTCATCATCATAAGAAACAACTATTAATTTACTCATTTTTTACTCCTTTACTTTTTTGATAATGGATTTTACAAACTATTATACATAGTGTCAATATATAAATATAGTGTTTGACTTATCAAATGGTTGATATTTGTCAAGAAAACAGCCAGATAATTAAAGGATGTTTAGTCAGCAGTGATATAAACTATCACTGCTGTATATGATATTATAGAAACATATATTTTGAATGGGAAAGATTTTTTATTTTGTTACTTTCTTTATCAAGTATCATAATGATGATTTTGTCCTGCTCAAAAGGTATTTCCCATATAATTCTGTTTTCATTTTTATAGTAATGCAGGCCTATTGCAGAGATTTTATCTTCTAAGCTTATTTTATTTTCTTTACTGTCAGCAGGCATAGGAATAACTCTTGAAGAATATATAAAGTCATATCCTGCAAAAGCCGAGCCTTCAGCAAAAATATTACCTTTCATTTGCATTTTTAATGTGGAGTTAATAAGATTGCCTGTAATATTTAAGTCAATAGTTACCTGACCTTTACTGCCTGTAATAGAGTTTTTATCATCAGAATCTATGAATATTCGTTTATCCTTTAATATTACAAACCGTTCTATTTCATAAGTACCGTTAAGACTTACTGGATTTTCTGTAATATTTATTGTCATAGGTTCAGAAATATCTGCAAAAGCAAATGTAGAGTTTACTGCCATTATAAGCAGTATTAAAAGAATGCGCATATTAGTCCTCAAAAATTATAAAAGGCTTTTTATCTATTATAGTAGAAATATTATTTTTCTTTTCTAATTTTAAAATAAGAGTGCAGCCTTTTTCAAATGGCATTTCCCATATTAAATCTTCATGGTCATATATTGTCATACCTATAGAAGAAAGTGCTTTTGAAAGAGATGTTCCTGATGGTCTTTGAGCTGTAAAAGTTTGGCTGTCATATAAAAAAGCATAATTAGATATTTCTGACCTTTTAAAAGCTGGTCCTGCCATCTGCATTTTATATATTAAGTCAACAGCAACATTATTCTGGCTTATTTTCATATTGATTGTTGCTACACCTTTATCATCATATACATCATAGCTGTTATCTGAATCAAGCAGAGTGTTATCGCCGTTTCTTATAATTAATCTTTCCACTTCATAAGTGCCGTTAAAGCTTAAAGGGTCAGTTAATGATATTGGAACAGGAACACCTGCATATCGGTTAGTCTGTGTAAAACCTGTAGAATAAAAACTTATTATTAAAAGGCTGAATAATATTAATTTTTTCATATTTCTACTCCATTATAAAGTATAGTCGTCTATATTTGAAAGAAGTTACACTATTCTTGTATTTTTGTAAAATATTCTTTTATTTTTTCTGCTTCATTTTTAGATACTATCCTGACAGAACTTTCGCTGTTTCTTTTCATAGCACTGTATGTAAAATTATGACTGCCTGTATAAATGATTTTATCATCAATCAAGCATAATTTTGCATGAAGTTTTTTACTTTCATTATCAAATAATACATTTATACCATATTTTTCTAAATATGTGGCAGTGTTTTCATTATATTTGTTTGACAAATCATCCTTATAGCCAGATTTTTCAAAGATTATTGTAACATCAACATTCCGCTTTGCAGCATTAATAAGTGCAGAAGTAATTAAGGGAACAGGTTCTTCCAGATTTTTAATATTATAATTATCTATCTTATACATAAATAAGGCACATGTTATGCTTTTTTCAGCACGAGCTGTATCTGAAACAAAAGATGAGATATATTCATCATTATTTAAGATTTTAAAAGAGCCATCCATTGTATCTGGTTTAGAAATAATATTTGTAATAAGCACAAAAAGGGCGAAAAGAACAGGGGAAATAATTTTTAAGATAGTAATTAAATAGCTGTAATTTTTTCTATCTCTTGCCATATCTGCTCTTTTCCAGTACCTGTTACAGCAGAAAAAACAATTAGATTTTCTTTTGGAATAAGTGTTTTTTCAGCTATTATCTTTATCTGTTTTGTTTTTTCATTATTAGACAGCTTATCAGATTTAGTAAGCACTGCAATAAGTGGAACATTTCTTGACTGCATAGCAGATATCATTTTTATATCATCATTATTAGGAATGCGTCTGATATCAAGCAGAAGCACACATAATGCTAAATTTTCTCTATGAGCAAAATAATATTCTATTAATTTTCCCCATGCTGCTCGCTCTGATTTAGAAACTGCTGCATAGCCGTATCCTGGCAAATCTGTAAAAATATATTTATTATCAATATTAAAAAAGTTAACAAGCTTTGTTTTCCCTGGGGTGTTGCCCACTTTTACAAGATTTTTACGGCTTAATATTTTATTAATCATTGATGATTTGCCTGCATTACTTCTGCCAGCAAAACATACTTCTGGCAGGCTGCTTTTTATAAACTGTTCAGGTTTTGCTGCAGAAAGTATAAATGATGCATTCATTTATATTACACCAGCATTTTTCAGCAGATTATCTATATCAAATGTTTCATTTTTTATAGAGAATGCAGCTGCATTTTTATGACCGCCGCCGCCATTTCTTTCTGCTATATGGCGAATATCAATATCTTTTCTTGAACGGAGAGATATTTTTTTAGACTGGGCGTTTACAAGTATAACATAATCTGAAATATCTTCACTTATTATATAGTTTCCAAGTTCTGAAGCATAGCTTTCTGCAAAAACTACTGTAAAAGTCAATCCTTCCTTGTCTTTTATAGTTTCAATATTACGCATAGCTTTTTTGATGTAGTTATCACGCCTTTCTTCTTCTAAAGTAATCAGAAGTTTTTCTGTATCAGTAAAAGTTGTATATGGAGTGGATAAAAAGCGTTCTTCCATTCTTGTAATACCCATAAGATTAAAAAGAACACTCATTTTTAAACTGTCTTCCCGCTTTAAAAACCACATATCAATATCGTTTATACAGCGGGCAAATTCTTCATATTCTTCTGCTTTAAAGCCTTCCTGAAGAAGATATTCATAAGTAAGCATAGTGGCACACTTAGTAATATCATGATGTGTAAAATGAAAATCCTTTAATGAGTCACTGCTTGCATGATGGTCAATAATTAATACATCTTTTTCACCAGCAAGCATTTCAACTGTTCCATACTGAGGGGAAACATCGGTTATTATGATTCTGTCATAATAATGATAGTTATCTTCAATATATTGGTCTATATCGTCATAGCCAAGATATACTGTTTTAATGTTTCCATGCATAAATTTTTTAATTAATACTCCACAGCCTAAGCCGTCTAAATCATTGTGAGAAATATGTAATGTCTGCATTTATTATCCTTATTTTTTGTCCTGCGGCCAAGTTAGTTTACCGCCATTTGATGCAATAAAAGTAATAACTGCCATATTTATAACTGTAAAAATAGAATAAATTGATTTTAATGGGTTATATTTTAAAAATGAAACAAATGTATCCCCAGCACCTAAAATATGACCTGCAGCTGTAAGCTCCATTTTACCAATTAATACTGCTGCAACACCAGTGACTAATAACACTACTGAGCCAATCATTTTCTTTTTCAGAATAGAGTTTGCAAAGCCATTATAGTTAATATAAAAACTTAATGCACCAGAAGCTATTGCAGGAATTAAAAACAGTGTTCCAAATGCTGTTGCCACAAGTGATACAGCTGCAAGGAAACTGCCTGATTTGCCACCTAAAACAGCAGCAAGAACCTGCACAAAAAATGCCATACCAAACATACCAATAGAGAAGTGGATAATTTTTGGATGTGGGTGGTTTCTTTTATACCACTGTCTTTTTGCCATCATTTTTTTATCCATATCAGAAAGCAGATTTTCTGAATTAGGAACAACTGTTTCTGTATTTGTTTCTTGAGCAGTGCCATCTTCTAATGTGTCAACTGCTTCATAACGAAAAATATTTTTTTCTCCATGGGGGCTCATATCAATGGTGTCAGTTAAATCTTCTCCAGCTTTAAATCTGCCCATATGTTCGCCGCCTGGCCAGAAATCACTTTTTGATATATCATATACTTTGCCTTTATATCCAATATATGCAGGCTTACCATCTTTGCCATTAAATTCTTTTAATTGTTCTTTTGTCATTTGAATCTCCTAATATTTGCACTATAATGTTTGCTTTATACAACATAATATATTATTTTGCAATAAGAAAATAGTAATAGTTATTATTTTTATTTAATACTTTCATAATAAGTATTTATTTCTTCATATTTTTTAGCATATTTTTTTGAAAGCTGGTTTAAAAACCGGTCTTCTTCGCTGTATATGCAGCCACAGTAGTTTTGTCTGTATATTTCAAGTTTTTTTGAAATATCTATCCCTTCCTGCCAGCCTTCTCTAAAATCATAATAATAAAAAGGTATATTATATTCTTTTGCTGCTTTTTCTGCCAGTTCTTTTATAACTTCATGATTTTGCATTTTACTGTATAAAAGACTTGATGAAAAAGCGTCCATTCCTAATTCTTTTGCTTTTTTTGCAGTTTTTAAAAGCCTTCTTTCATAACAGTATTTGCAGCGTTCATTTTCATGATAAGCATTTTGGCGTAAAAATTCTACTAATCCATAATAATCTTCTATTATACATTTAATATTATAATATCTTGAAACAAGCACAGCACTTTCCATACGCTTATAATATTCCTGAACAGGATGTATATTATGGTTGAAAAAATAAGTCGTAATATTATGTCCTTGAGCCTGCATAGTAATAACAGGATATATAGAGCATGGCCCGCAGCATTGATGTAACAATATATTCATTGAAATTATTTACTATATAATTTTATCTATTTCAATATAAAATATTTGAAAAAATAAATTTTGTAAAATCTAAAAACGATTGCAACATTTTAAGCAGAAGTTTTAAGTTCTCATAAAATATATCATTAGCCGATTTATAATTAAATAATTTTCTAGGATAATTATTCATCCAGTCCCCGAATTTTTTTAATATAAGCAGCTGAAAAGTTTTTAATATCAGTTTTCTTTTTAATAAATTTCCTTATAAGTTTATTATTATTCTCATTACTTCCCCTCTCCCAAGAACAATAAGGGTGAGCATAATAAATAGTTGTTCGTTTAGATAATTTATCATACACTGATTTTTCTAAACCTGCCATATCTAAAAATTCTATACCATTATCTACTGTTATGCTCTTAAATATTAAGCTGAATTTATCTTTATACTTT
>CAJUJZ010000039.1 GCA_910586745.1 uncultured Mucispirillum sp.
TTGTAAGTATAATTAATATTCTGCGCATGCTCATAAGCTCCTTACTGAATAATATAAATATAGCAAAGCAAGAAATATGCCATTATATAAAGTTAACTAATTCTAGTAAAATCTTATGTAAAATTCAAGAATTACTTGTATAAAAATAATATTTAATATACATTATTATATATAAGATGATTTTTGCGCGAAGATTATCTTATAGAAATATCAGATATCAGCTGAAAAACGGCGGTATATTTATGTCTATTTTTTATATCATATTAGGAGCGAAATATGAGTATCGAAACAATCGGTATTAGAACCATCATTACAACTGACCCTCGTCCAAGAGATTATGTTAATAAAAATTTAGCAGTTGCAAAAGCACGCAGAGACTATTTTAGTGAAAGCCTTAAGCTTTCTAAAATAGCAGTAAATAAAAGAATAGAAATGGAATCTGAAACGGCAGCAGCTATTAACAGACTTAATAAAAACGGCAAATGGTCGCCAGAGCCTAATCTTACTTATCATAAATCATTAAAAATGGGCAGTGCTTATTCTGCTATGGCTCAGGCTGCCAGAAGGTTTGATATGACAGTATAACTTTGTTATAAAAACATATAACAGATTTATATATAGTAATTATTTTGTTGCAATTATATGAAATATGGCTATAATGACATATAGTTAAGGTTGGAGGTGTGTAAAAATGGGCCTTACTATTGCAAAAAAAATATTTATATCTATAGGAGCTATGCTTATATGCTCATTAATGAATGGTATTTATGCTGTTTATACAATAACTACATCTGCAAATGATGCTGATGTAGTTGCTACAGATTTATCCCATGCAAATACTCTTATTTCAGAACTTAGTTTCAATAATATGTTTCTCCAATATAGTGTTTTAAGGTATCAAATACATTCTTCTCAAGATAGATATAATAAAATATATGAATTAACAGAAAAGATAAGAAAAGATATTGCTGCTTATGAAGAATATATTAATATTCCAATGACAAAGGAATATTTACCAAGAACTGTTGCAGAGTTTGGCACATATAAAAGTACAATGCTGGGCTATTTGAATATTGCGGAAAATAATGTTTCTTTATTACAAGATGTTAATGCTATGGAAACCGTTCTTTATGAAGAGATAGACAGTCTTGTGAATTCAGTTTCAAAATCTCTAAATATGATTCCTAATAACAAAGATAATTTTGAAACTATAAATGCTCTCAAAGAAATAGATATTATTACTTTAGCTGTTAAAAGCAGCCTTGAAAAAACATCACTTTCAAGAAGTATTGAGCCAATGAAGAATATCGCATCTATGGGTAGAGAAATTCAAAGGAATTTAAGGAAACTTCAATCTATTGGTTCCCCACAGGAACTTGTAAATGAAGTGAATAATATGGGACGCATTATTGCAAGTGCAGATAAGCATATAAAAGATGTTGTTGAACTATATACTACTATAGTAGACCTTGAACAAAAGCGTATGGAACAGGCTTCTAAAGCTCAGGAAATAAATATAAAATTTAGTGACTTTGTTACAGAAGGGGTTGAAAGAGCTTCTGGTGGTATCAGTAATTCACTGCATAAAGCAAATATGGTAATGGTGATTTTCTTCTTAATTATGGTTGCTATTTCAGTATTTTGCATAATATATTTACAGATAAGTGTTATAAAAGAACTTCGCAAGTTTATTATCAGTGTCGGAAATTTAACATCTGGAGAAGGGGACTTAACTGTTCGCATTAAAGCAGCTCATAAAGATGAGCTTTACGAACTTGCAGAAAATTTTAACAGATTTATTGCAAATGTTCAGCAGATTGTGCAGGAAGTTAAAGATGCATCAGATGATGTTGCAAGTGGTAATAATCAGCTGGCAGCAACTATGGAAGAACTTGCAACTACATTTAATTCTCAATCAGAGCAAATTTCAAGCATAGTAAATGATATGCAGACTATCAGCCAGTCATCTGGAGAATCAGCTTCAAGCCTTTCTGAAGTGCTTGATATCATGCATGAATCAGCAGAGCAAACTAATCATGGTCAGGAACAGCTTTCAGTTGTAAAAAATTCCATTATGGAAATCCATGAAAAGTCAGACAATCTTTCAAAAACAATTGATGAGCTTTCTGAAAGTTCAAAGCAGATTGATGAAATATTAGTCACTATTAATGATATTGCAAACCAAACAAATCTTTTAGCACTCAATGCTGCTATTGAGGCAGCAAGAGCTGGTGAAGCAGGCAGAGGGTTTGCAATTGTTGCAGATGAAGTAAGGAAACTTGCAGAAAGAACTACTAAAGCAACAAGTGAGATAGAAACAATTATTACTACTTTGCAGCAGGAAACAGAAAAAGCATCTAATGAAATGAAAGCATCTGGCGAAGCTGTTGTTCATGGTGTTGAAGTTATTGAAGAAACATCAAAAGCTTTTGAACATGTGGTAAATGGTGTGGATAGAGCAGTTAATAATACAAACAATGTTGTTATGGGTGTAAGTGAGCAAAACTGCCTTATTCAGGATATAGATGAAAAAACTCAGGTTGTAGCATCAGGTGTAGAAGAAAGTAACTCTGCAGTATCTGAAGTTGCATTAACTGTAAGCCACTTGCAGGAAAGAGCAGAACAGCTTAAAAATATTGTAAGACAATTTAAATCATAATATTTAGATTAATTTTATGAAAATTATTAAAGGCTGTATATTTAAATATGCAGCTTTTTCTATTTAAAATTTTTTAGTATATTTTTCAGCATATTATTTCTAAATACATATAAATAAGGTGTATAAGACTATGCAGAGTTTTAAAACTTTATATATTTAAATAAGCAGTATACAAATGATACTTAAATATATTATATAAATTAATACTGATTATTAGGCATTTTATTTAACTGATATTTTAAATTAATTATATGTGCAGAATAGATTATTAATTATATTAATATTTAATTTTATTCAGCTTATGCTTTTATACACATTAATTTATATATAATAAAAATATAAAGTATATATAAAAAACTGCACTTGAATAATTAAGTGCAGTTTTTTTGATAATTTAAGCAGCTGTATTTATTTTGTAACTAACTCTATTTCTGCATTTTTAAAAGAGTTAAGCATTTTTCTATATCCTGTAATATCAAAAGCATTAATAGTTTCAGATATTGATTTGTTATCATTTTCTAATAAGCTCATAGATATGGTATTGCCACTTAAAAGAAATTTTTCAAGCTGAGTATAATTTTCTTTTGTTCTGTTATCTTCACCTACTGCTCTTTTATATACCGCACTTTTTATTTTTTCATTAATTGTATTGTTATCAAGCTCAGCAATCTGTATAAATTTTGAAATAACAGTGTTTTTTAAGCCTTTGTCACTAAAATCAAGTGTAAATGCTGCAGGTCTGCTGTTTAATATATTGTTATATATAATTTTTGTATCATTATCATAAACATTTGGCACTTTCATTTGACCTTGGAAAAGTCCAATATTTTCAGCATTAATATTTAGTGTTACTATTTTAAAATCTTTAGATACTCTGCCTAATGTATATGTGATGCGTCCTTGAAAGTTTATATTATCATAACCTAATTTAGAAGCATATTCTCCATACTGCTTAAAAACTTTTGCAGCAGTATATGCTGTGCCGCCTTTTAAGTCAGTCTGCACATTTAATGGAACAGGGCTGCCTGAAACTATATGATTAAACTCTGCTTCTTTAATAAAAAGAGCTTTTTCATCATAGCATGAAATAAGGATATCTGAAATTTTTAAGTGTCTGTTTAAAATATTATATGAAACCCTGCCATACTTAATAGAACATATACCCTGTATTGATTTTGTAAATTCTGCTGCTTTTAATTTTGCATTAGCATTTGCAATAAAATATGCAGTTATAGGGGCAATGATTATTAAAAAAGCTAAAAATGATACTAGAAATATAATTATTTTCTTTTTGCTAAGCGACATAATACACCATACCGTATAAATTTATTAATTATTTTTATATTAAAGCTGATAAAAAGTAAATAAAAAAACTAGATTAAAGGACTTATTAAGATTATACACCATTGTCGGCTGAATTGCAGTCGGATGAATATCATAATATTATTGATTTATGCAGGCAAAATTTTCTGCCTGCATATTAATCTTTGCTTAATTTTAATGACTGATAACGAAGATTTTCTACAAGCATAGAAAGTTCATCAATAGATTTATCTAAATCAGAAAGTGTCTGCTGTGCTGTATTAATAAGTGTATAAGAGATTTCAATATCATTTGAAATGTTATATTCTTTTCTCATAATCTCATTCATAGCTCGCTCCATAATGTTTTCATCATGAAGACTGTTTTGCAAATATTGTGCCAAATTACTCATAGTATCATCCTCCATACATATTATCGGATAATATTATTTTTTCTTAATTGAATTATTAGATATTTTTATATATGATTGTAAAAACATAATAAGTTTTATAGCTGTAAAGCATAAAGGGAGCATAATATAATATGGTATATATTACTGATGAAATAATAGATAAAATAATAAAGGAAGATGTACCTTATTCTGATATTACTACAGAAATGCTTGGCATTGGTGAAGAAAATGGTACTATTTCTTTTTATACAAGAAGCGAAGGTGTAATAGCTGGAGCAGGGCTGGCAGGAAAAATTTTCACAAAACTAGGATGTGAAATATTATCAGAAGTTAAAGACGGAGAAAAACTTTCTACAGGAAGTCTTATTTTAAAAGCAAAAGGGAAAGCTGAAGCACTGCATACTGGCTGGAAAGTATCTTTGAATACATTAGAATATCTTTCAGGTATTGCAACTCTTTGCAGGGAAATGGTGGACATTGCTCATTCAGTGAATCAAAATATAATACTTGCAGCTACAAGGAAATCTATGCCGCTTTCAAGGGGGCTTGTAACTCTTGCATTTCAGGCAGGTGGTGTTTCTGCTCACAGATTAGGACTTTCAGAAACTGTGCTTATCTTTAAGCAGCATATAGAATTTATTGGCGGATTTGATAATATAGAAAGAGTAATAAAATCATCAAATCATAAAATGGTGGAAAAAAAGATAATATTAGAAACAGAAAATATGCAGGACAGCTTAAAAGCTCTTCACTATGATTTTATTGACGGTCTGCAGCTTGATAAATTAAGTCCTGATGAAATAAAAAATATTGTAAAAGAAAGAAACAGCATAAATCCTAAAATGCTTATACTTGCAGCTGGTGGTATAAATAAAGGCAATATAAAAGAATATGCAGCATCAGAGGCAGATGTGATAGTATCATCAGCTTTTTTTCATGCGTTACCACTTGATATTAAAGCTGTAATTGAAAGAGAGAAGTAGTATTTTTTTGTATAATAAGTTACTCATTTTTATAGTTTTTTATCCACATACTTACTTTACAAAAATTAAAAAAAAGACTATAATATCAGATAAGCATATTTATATTTAAAATATGAGGTTGTGCTATGGCAAAAAGTGAAATAAAAATACATAAAGAAAGATGCAAAGGCTGCGAAATATGTGTTGTGCTTTGTCCTATGCAGGTACTGGATATGCAGGATTTTAAGGTGTATGTTGCAGATATAGAAAAATGCACAGCCTGCATGCAGTGCGAGTTAAGATGTCCTGATTTTGCAATAGAAGTGACGAGGTTATAGTATGGAAAGAGAGCGTAAATTTTTACAAGGCAACGATGCCACTGCATTAGGTGCATTATATGCAGGTTGTAAGTTTTTTGCAGGCTATCCTATTACCCCGTCAACAGAAGTTGCGGAGCGTCTTGCTGCCTGGCTTCCATCTCACGGTGGCAGGTTTATTCAAATGGAAGATGAAATCAGTGCGATGGCTGCAGTTATTGGTGCATCTCTTGCTGGTGCTAAATCACTTACTGCTACAAGCGGACCTGGTATGTCATTAAAATTAGAAAATTTAGGATACGGCTATATGGCAGAAGTGCCATGTGTTGTTTTAAATGTTATGCGTGGCGGCCCTTCAACAGGAACTCCAACAGGTCCGGGGCAGGCAGATATTATGCAGGCTCGCTGGGGCACTCATGGGGACCATCCATGTATTGCTCTTACTCCATCAACTGTTTATGAGCAGTTTAGTCAGACTGTAAGAGCCTTTAATTTAGCAGAAAAATACCGTATGCCTGTAATTATATTGTCAGATGAAATTATAGGCCATATGAGAGAAGCAATAGAAATACCTGCAAAAGGTGAACTTGAAGTTATAGATAGAATAAAACCTGTATGCAGTGCAGAAGCTTACAAGCCTTATGATAATAATCAGCCTGTTTCTCCGCTTGCACCATTTGGCTCGTGTTACCGTTACCATGTAACAGGTCTGAACCATGATGAATACGGCTTTCCAACAAACAGCTCTAAATTAATAGGTCTTCAGGAAGAAAGACTTTTATCAAAAGTAGAAGATAATTATGATGATATAGTATTAACAGAACATTTTTACTGCGACGATGCAGAATATATTATTTTTGCTTTTGGCAGTTCTGCAAGAGCTGCAAAAGATGCAGTGCTTAATTTAAGAAAAAAAGGCATAAAAGCAGGTCTTTTAAAACCACTGACTATATGGCCTTTCCCAGATAAAGATATTCTTAAATATGCAGGAAAAGTGAAAGGATTTTTAGTTCCAGAATTAAGCCTTGGTCAGACTGTCAGGGAAGTAAGCAGGGCAGTAAACGGTAAATGCAAAGTGGAACATATATACAGGGTAGATAGTGAGCCTGTCTCACCTGCACAAATAGAAAAAGCAGTGGAGGCGATGTAATGGCTTATAATTATGAAGAATATATTAGAAAAGGCAGGCTGCCTCATATATGGTGTCCAGGCTGTGGCTATGGAATAATTATGAAATCTATGATTAGAGCAATAGCTGATATGGGCTGGAGTAAAGATGAAACAGTTATTGCTTCAGGTATAGGATGTGCAAGCCGTCTGCCTGGTTATCTTGATTTTAATACACTGCATACAACACATGGCAGAAGTTTGGCTTTTGCAACAGGTATAAAACTTGCAAATCCTGCATTAAAAATAGTGGCTCTTGGAGGTGACGGCGATATGAGTGCTATTGGCGGCAACCATTTTATACATGCATGCAGAAGAAATATTGATATGACAGTGATTATATTTAATAATAATATATATGGTATGACAGGTGGCCAGTATTCTCCAACTACTCCAGTAGGAGCAAAAGCAACAACAGCACCTTTTGGTATGCTTGAGCCTGATTTTGATTTATGTAAGCTTGCCATTGCAGCAGGTGCAACATTTGTTGGCAGGAGTACATCTTATCATGCACTGCCTATGGAAAAAATTTTAAAAGAAGCTTTTTCCCATAAAGGGCTTTCTGTTGTGGAAATTATTACAGGCTGCCCAACAGGCTTTGGAAGAAAAAATAATCAGAAAACACCAGCAAGTATGCTCTTGTGGCAGAAAGAGCATGCAGTTACAGCAAAGATGGCAGAAAAAATGAGTGTAGAAGAATTAGAAGGCAAGTTTATTACAGGTATTCTGCACCATGATACAAGTAAAAATGAATATGTGGAAAATTATGATAAAGTTACTGGTTTTATGCTGGAGCATGGAGGCAAATAATGAGATACGATATTAGATTTTCAGGCTCTGGCGGTCAGGGTATTATTACAGCAGGTATTTTATTAGCTCAGGCAGCAGCTATAAAAGGTGGTAAAAATGCAGTGCAGAGCCAGTCTTATGGTCCAGAAGCCAGAGGCGGAGCAAGCAAAGCAGAAGTAATTATTAGTGATGATGAAATAAATTATCCTAAAATAGTAAGCCCTGATATAGTTATATCATTAACACAGGAAGCATATAATAAATATGCAGTTGATTTAAAAGATGATGCAGTAGTGATTGTAGATACTGCAATGGTGCATGAATATGATGATAAAAAACATAAAACTTATAATGTGCCTGTAATTACAACAGTTTCAAAAGAGTTAGGCAGTTCTGTATCTGCAAATATTGCAATATTAGGAACAGTGAATGAAATATGCTCTATTGTAAAACATGAGTGGCTTTTAGATGTTATTGTTAATAACTTTCCAGCTCGTGCTGCTGAAAATAATAAAAAAGCATATAATATAGGAATAAAACTGGCAAAAAAAGCATTAGGAGAGTAATTTAAATGAGTGAAAATCCACTTTATAAAAAAGCATATTTCCAGTGTGCAAGAAGAGCAATACTTGAAAATGAAGTATTAATGAAAAAATTTATTGCAGATAAAGTAAAAGATATTTACAGCGATGAAAAATTAACCAGATTAAATGAACTGCTTACAAAAATGTATGATAATGATATGTTTGATTTAATAATGGGAACAAAATCAGCAGAAGATTTAAAGAATTTATACGACTACGAAATATGCAAAGAGATAGAAGTATATGCAAAAGAATTGCAGGAAAAAGGTGAAGCAGTAATATAGTATAATATTAAGAATATCCCTATTATATTGTGCTTAATATTTTTTATTAGTATATTTTAATATTATCCATTTTTGATATTTTCAGCTTTTATTGTATGTACAAAATTTTTGCAGCAGCAGGATAAATGTATATACAATAAAATAAGCTGCCATATACAGTGAAAGTAATAATATATACAGTTAATCTTGGATATTATAAAGGCAGGTGTCTAATACCGCATTTAAATACTAACTATTTAATACAGTATTTATGTATGGGTTATAAAAAATAGTGTATATTAATAGGATTAGCTGCATTATTAACAACAGGATGTGCAAAAGAAAGTATAGATATTGCCCGTAATAATATTTATGTAACTTCATTTTATGGTATGGGATGAAGTCATACATTTGGCAATATGAATTTAGGTATAAACAACAGTGTATCAGGTCAGTATTTTAATGAAATAATTGCTTGGTTAAACTGTGATTTAGATGCAAGTATTAGATAGATTTTTATCTATAATACTATTTATTCTAATTCATTTGATGAAAGTTCTGGTGTATATACTTTTATAATATACCAAAGTATATATGAATATGGATCATATTATGGCAGATATACAGATACAGCATTAAACCTTGAAGCAATTCAGAGTTACAGTTACATGCTAGACCTTAAGAAGTAAAAGCCGACAATAATACTGTAGATAATGCAGCTGAAGAAGTTAAATATTATTTAATAATTAATATTGTATAAAAATAAAACTGATAGAATTTAAAATTTTACCAGTTTTCTTATTTGCAGAATTATTTAATATCTAAATCTATCATTATGTTTTTACTGCTTTTTATATTTTTATCATCATTTATTATTTTGCAGGAAAAACCATCACAGGCTACTGTTTTATTTTGTTTTTTATCCTTATTTTTATTTATTTTCTTATCTGCACTATTGCTGAATTTTTGCATTCTACTCTCCAAGAATGCTGATTAGTGCATTATATGCAATATCTATGGCAGTATCAAGCTGTTCTTTTGTGATGATTAATGCAGGGTTAAAATAAAGCACATTACCAAGAGGTCTTAGTATTAAACCATTTGCAAGTGCTTTTTTGTATATCTGATAGCCTATGCGTTTTTCAGCACTAAAAGGTGTTTTATTATTTTTATCTTCCACAAGCTCCATAGCATTAATAAGCCCAATATGACGCACTTCGCCAATATTTTTATGACCTGCAAATTTTTCCAGTATTTTTTTATGCAGATATTCTGCTGTAATTTGTGCTTTTTCTATTATTTTATCCTGCTCTAAAATATCAAGCACTGCATTTGCTGCAGCACAGCCTAATGGATTGCCGCTGTATGTATGAGAGTGCATAAATGCTTTTCCTTTATTATAATCATCATAAAAGGCATAGTATATTTCATCAGTTGTCATAGTAATAGACATAGGCATATATCCACCCGTTAAACCTTTTGATATACACATAATATCTGGACTTACTCCAGCATGGTCAAAGGCAAACACTTTACCAGTTCTGCCAAAGCCTGTTGCTATTTCATCAGCTATTAAAATAACACCGTATTTATTGCAAATTTCTCTTAATTTAATAAGATATTCTTTTGGGTATATTCTCATGCCGGCACTGCCCTGTAAAAGCGGCTCTAATATAACAGCACATGTTTCTCTGCCATATTTTTCAAAGGCAGCTTCTGCATATATAAAACATTCTGTGCTGCATGTATCTCTGTGTTTGTTAAAAGGGCATCTGTAACAGTCTGGAGCAGTAATCCTTATGGAATCAATTAAAATAGGCTCATAAATTTTAGCATATAAATCAAGGGCACCAACAGATAATGCACCAATTGTTTCACCGTGATATCCTTCACTTAAACACATAAATTTTCTTTTTTCCGGATGACCGCTTTGGTATTGATATTGAAAGCTCATTTTTAATGCACTTTCAACAGCTGCAGAGCCGTTATCAGAGAAATTGCATTTATTTAAGCCCTTTGGTGCAATCTTAACTAATTTTTCACTTAAATTAATTGCTCCAGTGTGGGAAAAGTTTGCAAATATAACATGCTCTAATTTATCAAGCTGTTCTTTTACTGCACTGCTTATTTTATCATTACAGTGGCCTAAAAGATTGCACCACCAGGAGCTGATTATATCAATATATTCTTTGCCATATATGTCATATAAATATATACCTTTTCCTTTTTCTATAATTATTGGTGCAAGGCTTTCATAGTCTTTCATTTGAGAGCATGGATGCCATATATATTTTAAGTCTTTTTCTTCAAGTGATAAATTCTGTGCCATTTTATTCTCCAAATATGCTTTTAAAATCTATATTAATACTGCTGTCTTTATGGTTTACAACTGCAAGCAGCTTCAGCATTGAATGTTTTATAATAAATTTTATATTTTCCTGCTCTATCAGGCTGTCTTTATAATTGTTAAATATTATGCCTTTTATATCTATCTGATTATCTCTCATGTAGTATATAGAAAGCATAACATCATTGATTGCTCCAAGAGTTGTGTTTGCAACTAAAATACATGATGTATTAAGTGCTTTTATAATTTCTTTTGTATAAACAGGCTCAGAATCATCAGTAAAGGGGCAGAATATACCGCCAGCACCTTCTATTAAAACATATTCATATTTTTCTGAAAGTTTTTCATAATCATTTACTACTTTTTCCATATTAAAGGATTTATTTTCAAGTCTTGCAGAAAGATGAGGCGAAGCAGGATATTCATAGATAAAAGAACCCATATTATTTGTATCTTCTTTTAAGCTGCTTATTTCTTTTACATATTCAATATCACCTGCATATATTCTGCCCTGTCTTTTTTCTGCACCACTTAAAACAGGCTTAAAATAGCAGGCATTCATATTTTCATTTATCATCTGTTTCATAATTAATGCAGAAACATAAGTTTTGCCTATATCTGTGCCAGTTCCTGTAATAAATATAGATTTACTCATTTTATCAGTTCCACAACATAACCAGTTTCTTTTATAATCTGCATATCTGTATCAACAGATATTCCGTAAGTTGTAAGCATATCGCCAGTTATAGCAGCATTTGCTCCAGATAAAAAAGCTTTTTTACCTTTATCAGATAAATAAGACCTGCCGCCAGCAAGGCGTATAAAAGCATTGGGGAGAATGAAGCGGAATATGGCAGTAGTTCTTAAGATTTCTTCTTCACTTAATGGTTTGTTATTTTCATAAGGAGTGCCTTTTACAGGGGATAGAATATTTAAAGGGATAGATTTTATACCTAATTCTTTTAAAGAAAAAGCTAAATCAATTCTGTCCTGAATTCGTTCTCCAAGTCCAATAATACCGCCGCTGCACACAGAAAGTCCAGATTTTACTGCTGCCCTTAAAGCATTTATCTTGTCATCAAAAGTATGAGTTGTGCAAACACTTGAGAAAAAGTCTTTAGATGTTTCAAGATTATTATGCACTCTTTCAAGACCTGCGTCTTTTAATTTTTTAAAATTTTCATCTGAAAGCAGTCCAAGAGAAGCACATATTGAAATATTTGATTTTGATTTAATCTCTTTTATAGTTTCTGCAAGAATTTCCACATCTATATCTGTTAATGCTTTGCCAGAAGTTACAATAGAAAAACGAAGCACACCTTTTTCAGCCATATATAAAGCATTTTTCACTATTTTTTCTTTATCAAGCAGCGGGTATTCACTAATATTCGTTTTATAGTGGGCAGACTGGGCACAGAATTTACAGTTTTCACTACATTTGCCGCTTTTTGCATTTATAATAGAGCATATATCAAAAATATTGCTGCAAAAATGTTTTCTGATTTCATCTGCTGCACTTATCAGTTGATTTATGGGAGCATCAGCTAATGAAAGAGCTTCATCATAAGTTATTTTTTCCTCTGATAAAATTTTGTTTTTTATTTTATTTACCATCATCATTACCTTTATTTATAAATGGTTTTAGTTTTAAAGCTATACGAGCAGATAAAAGACATAAAAGTATATCTCCCGGCACACTATATACAAAGCAGAAAAGAAATATCTCTTTAAAAGTTAAAGTATTTTGTATTACATAATGGGAAATAATATAATAGTAAGGAATACCAATAATATGTAAAACAATAAGCCCGCAGAAAGAAGCAAATGTGTAGTTTTTTGTATCTGGCTGCATTTTAGATGATATTAATCCTGTTACAAATGCAGCAAAAATAAAACCTATAATATAACCAAAAGTAGGAAACACAATATAAGTAATGCCGCCACCTGCTGTAAATACTGGAAGTCCTGCAAGCCCAAGTGCTGCATATATAAATACACTTAATCCGCCATATTTTGCACCTAATAAAAGACCAGCAAGCGAAACAAATAAAAACTGCAGTGTAAAAGGAATAACAGGAACTGGAATTTTAATAAATGCTCCAAGTATAATTAATGTAGTAAATAGACCAGTATAAGCTGCATATCGTGTATTATTTTGTGTCATAAACTTAAACTTACCTCGCAAGATAAAAGATTTTCTTCTATACCATTTTCAAAAAGCACAGAAAGTCTGCATTTATCATCAATACCTTTTACAAATGCTTTCTGCATAATGCCGTTTTTTTCAACAGTTATATTTTTCCCAGTTAAAAAAGACCTTGATTTGTAAACATTTAGAAATGTCATATTAGATAAATTTTTATAATATTCATAAAATATATCAATTACCTTTGCAGTAATCTTACATCTAATTTTATTATCAAACATACTTCTGCAAAAAGCTGCCCCTGCAATATTTTTTATATCTTGGTTGTAGCTTTCTTTTGGCTCAAAAATATTAATGCCGATACCAAGAGCAGCATAATCAACAGTGCCGCTTTCCATATCAAGATGGGCTTCTGTAAGTATGCCGCATATTTTTCTACCATTATAATATATATCGTTTACCCATTTTATTTCAGTATCCATATTATAAAGCTGCTTCATAGCTTCTGTAACAGCTGCAGCTGCTGCCGTTGTAATATACAAGCTTTCAGAAAAATTAATATTTGGTCTTAAAAGTATGGAAAAATAAGTGCCTGCATTATCTGGTGAATAAAAAATTCTGCCCTTTCTGCCTCTGCCGCTGCTTTGGCTGTCTGCTACAACTGCTGTAAATTCTTCTATGCCTTTTCTGCCGTATTCCATAATAATATCGTTTGTAGATGTTACATTAGGAATATATTCTATTTTTACAGGGGACTGCATATATGATTTAATAATTTCTCCAGTAAATATACCGCCGCCATCTAATGTATAGCCTTTATTCTGAACAGCATAAATATTGCAGCCATCTTTTCTAAGACTATTTACAGCTTTCCAAACAGCATTACGGCTTACATTAAAAGTTTCTGCTAAATACTGACCTGAAATAAACTCTGTTTCTTTCTCATTTAAAAGATTAAGTATTTTTTCTTTTAATTTCATTTTTCCACCTTTTAAATAATAATACATATAAAATTTTGTTTGTCAACTTATTTTATTTCAATAGTTGACAATAGAACATGCTTTATGAAAGAATAAAATAAAATACAGACTTCATTATCAATTTTGGAAAAATATTGATAAATCAATAAAATATACTATATATTTTTATAAAAATGATATATTATAATAAAATGAATAATAATAACTTTAAAAATATAAAATACAAATGGATATATAATCCTGTTGATAAAAATTTGCTTGAAGAAACAGTATGCAGGCATAATATGCCTAAACCTGTTGCAGAATTAATGCTGAAAAAAGGGATATCATCTCCAGATGATATTGAGACCTTTTTTAATGGCTCATTAAAAGCTTTAAGAAACCCTTTTGAAATTAGTGATATGGAAAAAGCTGCAGAGCGTATTGCAAAAGCTGTTATGAACCATGAACGAATATGTATTTATGGTGATTATGATGTTGACGGTGTTACTGCTACAGCATTGATGTATATATTTTTAATGCAGTGCGGTGCAAATGTATCTTACTATATACCAAACAGATTAGAAGAAGGCTATGGGCTTAATAAGGAAGCTGTAAAAGAAATAGCCGCTAGAAAAACGAATCTTATAATTACAGTAGACTGCGGCATAAGTGCCACCCAGGAAGTACTTGAAGCATCTATGCAGGGTATGGATATTATTATTACAGACCACCACCAGCCATCAAAAGAACTGCCTGTTGCAGCCTATGCAATAGTAAACCCTATGCGTGAAGATGATACTTATCCCAATAAAACATTAGCAGGTGTGGGAGTAGCTTTTAAAACTGTTATGGCTATTAGGTTTGTTCTTAAAAAATATGATTTTTTTAAACAGGAAGTGCCAAATATCCGCAACCTTTTAGATATTGTTGCTCTTGGTACAATAGCAGATGTTATGCCTCTTGTTGATGAGAACAGAATATTTGTCCGCCATGGATTAGAGCTTATGAGTGGCGAAAATGTCCGTATAGGTATAGATGAATTAAAAAAAACTGTGGAAAGTTTAGCAGTATCTAAAAAAATGAAAACATCAAATATAGGCTTTCAGCTTGCTCCGCGAATTAATGCTATGGGCAGAATGGCAAGTTCAGATAAAAGTTTAAAACTGCTTGTTACTCAAAACAGAAATGAAGCTAAACAGCTTGCTTTAGAGCTTGATAATGAAAATAAATACAGGCAGATGATAGAGCGTGATATTCTTCAGCAGACTTATGACTTAATAGAGAAAAACCGCTATGCAGAGCTTCGGGCAGGTCTTGTGATAGCCTCTGATAACTGGCACCCTGGTGTTATTGGTATAGTAGCATCAAGAGTGGTTGATAAATATTTTAAACCTACAGTTGTCTTAACTGAAGATAATGGTATATATAAAGGGTCAGCAAGAAGTATACCTGGGTTTCATTTATATGAGGGTTTAAGTAGTTTATCAGATATATTAATATCTTTTGGCGGTCATAAATATGCAGCAGGTGTAAAATTAGAAAAGAAAAACTTGGAAGAATTTAGAAATAGATTTGATGAAGTGGTAAAGTATTCCTTAAAAGAAGAAGATTTTATACCAGAAATATATATAGATGCAGAAATAGATTCTAAAGATATTACAAATGAGATAATGCAGTGGCTTGAAAAGCTGGAACCTTATGGTCATGGAAATAAAGAGCCTGTATTTTTTATGCGAAATGTTTTTAAATATCAGGTAGAATCTTTTGTTGGTAAAGATTTAAACCATTTAAAATGTTTTTTTGAAAAAAATGGTCTTATTTTTGATGCTATTGGATTCAATATGAAAGAATATAAATCATTAATGGCAGAAAATGATAAATTTGATATTCTTTTTTCTCTTGTACATAATATATGGAAAAATACAAAAACTATACAGCTTAACTTAAAAGACATAAAAAAAGCTGATTGACAAAAATAATCAATCTGTGATATTAAAAAGAAATTATATGATAAAGGTGTGTTGTTGAATTCTATAAAAATATTAAAGTTTTTTTTTATTTTACTTTTTTTCTTAATTATATCAATTCCTTTTATTTTCACAATATTTAATTTTAACATATTTAAATCTGCAGATATAGGTGAAAACAGGGTTCTTGTTCATAAAGATATTATGGACAATGTTTCAATATCAGATTATCCAAAACAAATAGAAAAATATTTAAATGATAATATGGCGTTTAGAACGCAAATAATAAAAATGTATCATTATATATTTGCATGGCAGCTGTATTCACCTTCAACAAATTATATTCGTATTAATGATGAAGCTTATGCTGCCCCACTTATCAAAAGATATTTAGATACTCCAAGTTTGGATTCTATACCAATTCTTGAAATTTTAAGTGGCATAAATTTAATTACAAATTATTATAACTGTAAATTTATATATTTGACTATTCCTGATAAAATTTCTTTATGGGAAAATCATCTACCTAAATGGATGCTGGAGTTTAAAAAAAGACACTATAAGCCATCATTTTATGAGTACAGTCATCAGAATGTAAATGGTTATAATTTTGCTGACATTGATTTACTCACAATATTTAATCAGTCAAGCCAAGAATTATTTTCAAAAAGATATGATTACTATCATTATAATCACAATGGTTTAGATTTAAGTATGAAAGAAATAGCCAGTAATATAGATGGTATTAATAATAAGAAATTTAATTTTAATGATTTTAAGAATGCATACTTTTTTAAAAATAAAAAAGTGGAGACTGTTCCTCGTGTTGGTAAGTATAAATATGAAAGTATACCGTTTATATATGTTGAAAAAAAATTTAATACAACTATTAAAACAGTAGAAAATCCATATAAAATTATTCATAAAGATAAAAGGGCAATAGCTGATTACTTAATTAATACAAAAAATGATGGGGGTATTAACCTTTTAATATCAACAGATTCTTCATTTAAATCAACAGGGATGGATATAAATATTAAAGGAACTAATGGAAAGATAATACCATTAATATATGGAGTTAATAAATATCTGCATGCATCACTTTATGAGGGTATAAATTATGAATATTTAGTTAATTATCTTCAATTTATAGATGCAGATGTATATGTTTATGCTATTACTGAACGAGTGTTGACAGTAATACCAAGAGATAAAATTTTTCAAATTGCAGGGCGATATGCTTTAAATAAAAACGAAAATTTCATTTTTCCTGAAAATATTTTATTCAGTTCAGAAGAAATCAGCTCAGCAGACATTGAAATTAATAAAAATAATAAGTACATAAACATAAATAAACAGCTTATTACAGATAAAAATGGTGAAATATATATTTCTTTTAGATATAAATCGCCCAAAAAAACAAAAGCAGTCCTTGAATATTCTACTAATAAAGATTTTACTGACATCAAAAAAGTCTCTACTCAATTGAACGGGGGGGGGATTTAGAAGGTGTTAGTTTCCATATAAAATCAAATCCTAATCAGCCCATATATGCTCGCTTAATTCCTGGTAATATTGACGGCAAATATGTTTTTTCAGAATTAAAAGAATTAAGGGAGAAAAAATAGCATGGTATTTAGTTCTGTAATATTTTTAATGGTCTTTCTGCCTATAGTTTTAATCACAGCTTCATTAATATATTTATCTTTATATTCATTAAAAAGTAATAAGTTTGTGATTTTAAATTTATTTTTACTTTTATCCAGTCTGCTTTTTTATTTCTGGGGAGAACCTAAGCATATTTATATAATGCTTGCAGTAACATTTATTACATATATTTCTGGAATA
>CAJUJZ010000040.1 GCA_910586745.1 uncultured Mucispirillum sp.
TTATCATCTTTCCCAATATTTCATTATCCATTTATTTTCTCCCTTAAAAAGATTAAAGCCACTATATGTATTAAAAACTTTATTTGCATAATTTTCTGCATCATTTTCTTTATCTTCTATTAATATATCCATACCTTTTATATTGTAATCATCACTTGATGGTATGATTATTTCTTTATCTATTTTCCATCCATAATATTCTTCTTGATTTACACACTCTTTTATAATTTCTACTGTAATCATATCGTATTTTGTTCGTATTATATATTCACCACTTTTACATGTTTTTAGATAATTTGATGACTGTTTTTCTCCATTGATATATATATCATCATTGCATATAATTTCTGGACCATATCCTTGAATCCATTTATTTCTACCTACTTTTAAACCGCCAGTTATTATTATTTTATTATTTTTATCCTTTATTACATTATTTTCATCATTTCTATGGATTAATTCTTTTAATGTATCAGATATAGATGGTATAAAATAATATTTATCATCAAGTTGTATTCCATTATCCCTTAAATCATTATAAAATCTTTTAGATAGAATAACTGCATATTCTTCATAATCTTCATCATAAAAATACTTGCTGTATTCATATTCCCAATTATTAATTTTTCTAAACAAGATTATATTGTTTGCTTTTACTTTTTCTATTAACTGATTAACATCTATTTCTTCTCTTTTTTCTTCATCTTCAATTAATATTATTGGTTTTGGTTGAAACTTATTATATAATAATTTAATAGTTTCTAGTTTCTTATATGTTTCTTTTTGGTAATATTCTTGTTTTTTCTCTACTTGTTTTACTTCCTCTGGTATTCCATGTATCTTATAATATGCATATACCTGTTCTGTTCCACATTTAACTCCATTTATATCTTGTAATTGTTTTTCTATTATATTTTTTAATTCTTGTTTAGTATATTCATGATATGGGCTTAATGTCTGTAGAATTTTTTTTATTTGTCCTATTCTATATACTACCTGACTTTTAGGAAACATTACATATCTATGAGCACCTTTTCTATCTTGCCATTCATTTATATTGATATTTTTTGCCTTCATATCTTTATAAAATTTTTCCCATATATCTTTTTGGATTGCTGGGATTATTTTATTTTGCAAATCATCTTTATATATTCCTGTTATTTCTGCAAACTTATCATAAAATCTATTATCTATTTCTTCATTTTCGTTTCTAATTAGTACATAAATCTGCAATGTAACTAATAAATAATAATACTTATAATATTTTCTACATATATAATCAATATCACCAATAGTAGTGCATACATCATCAAAATCTAGATTATCTTTATCACATATTTCTTTAATATTTATTAAATATATATTATGATTGCCATATAATTTAATATTTTTATTAATTTCATCTTTTATTATTTTATCTAATCTTTCTATATCATTCATTATCTATCCTTTTATATTAATAAGATTTTATATGATATATACTATAATACATTTATATTTTTTCTATTAAATTTACTAAGATATATTTTTGATATTCAGAAACTTTTGATATTAATATTTATTATAATAACTTATTGTATGCATATTTGCAAATATTAACTTTACATAATTATACACACACATACACTTTAAGTCAAGTTTTTAATTTTTGATACAAAAAAAGACCCTTCTCATAAAGGGCCTTTTTGTGCTACGCGTTTTTGTAGCTTTTTTGAAGTTTTCTTTGTAACTTCTGTTGTTTGCGACGAGCTTTTAAAAGTTTTTTGCGTCTTACTTCTGTTGGTTTTTCATAGTAAGCGTGTTTTTTAATCTCACGGATTAAACCTTCGCGTTCGATTTTCTTTTTTAAAAGTTTTAATGCCTGGTCAACATTGTCGCCATCAACTCGGACGATTGCATTTACTGCCACCGTGTCCACCTTCTTTCATAGTTTATTTTAGAACAAGCGCTCTTACTTCATCAAAAGTAGAAACGAGCTTGAATTCCATCTCATTTCTAACATCTTCTGGGATATCCGTCAAGTCTTTTTCATTTTCAATAGGGCATATTACTGTTCTTATGCCTGCACGGTGTGCTGCAAGCACTTTTTCTTTTAAACCGCCTATCTGTAAAACTTTACCCCTTAATGTTATTTCTCCTGTCATAGCTATTTTACAGTTTGCTTTTCTTTCTGATACTGCTGATAAGATAGCTGTAGCCATTGTTATACCTGCTGATGGTCCGTCTTTTGGCACTGCACCTTCCGGCACATGCAGATGTATATCAAAATCTTTAAATTTATATGCCGGCACTCCTGCATCACTTGCTATGCTTTTTACTACAGAATAAGCAATATTTGCAGATTCTTTCATAACATCGCCAAGATGACCTGTTACAATCAATTTGCCGCTGCCTTCAAAAAGTGCCACTTCTATCTGCAGTAAATCGCCACCATACTGTGTCCAGGCAAGACCTGTTGCAACACCCATTTCTTCATCATCATATACTCCGCCAATTCTAAATTTCCTTGGTCCTAAATATTCCTTTGTTAATTTATCATCAACTTCTATATGCTCTATGCTTTCATCAGTCACAAGTTTTTTTATACTTTTTCTGATTAATGATGCAATATTTCTTTCCAGTGAGCGTACACCTGCTTCTTTTGTGTAATATGTAATAAGCTCCATTACAGCACTGTCTGTTACTGTAATTTTACCTTCTTCCACATTATGCTCTTTTAATTCTTTAGGAATTAAAAAGCCCCGTGCAATATACAGTTTTTCCTGCTCAGTATAGCCTGAAAGACGGATAACTTCCATTCTGTCTAAAAGTGGTGCTGGTATAGTTTCAAGTGAGTTTGCAGTAGTTATAAAAAACACTTTTGATAAATCCAGCTCTGTTTCAAGATAATGGTCAGTAAATGTGTTATTCTGCTCTGGGTCTAATGCTTCAAGCAAAGCAGAAGCTGGGTCTCCCCTGTAATCTGAGCCTATTTTATCTATTTCATCAAGTAAAAATACAGGATTCATACTGCCTGCTTTTTTCATAGACTGCACAATCTTACCAGGAAGTGCACCAATATATGTTCTTCTATGCCCTCTGATTTCTGCTTCATCTCTAACACCGCCCATACTCATGCGGACAAACTTTCTGCCCATTGCATCTGCTATAGAGCGGGCAAGTGATGTTTTACCTACTCCCGGAGGGCCAACAAAGCATATAATAGATCCTTTCATATTTTCAGAATATTTCCTGACAGATAAAAATTCTAATATCCTTTCTTTTGGTTTTTCTAAACCGTAATGGTCTTTGTTAAGCACTTCTTCAGCATGCTTAATATCTATTATATCTTCAGTTTTAATGTTCCATGGCAGGTTTACAATCCAGTCAAGATAATTGCGGACAACTGTAGTTTCAGCACTCATTGGCGGCATAAAGCGAAGTTTTTTAAGTTCTTTTTCTGCCTTGTCTTTTATCTGTTCAGGCATTTCCATTTCTTTTATCTTCTGCTCTATTTCATCAATATCTGCCTTATAGTCATCTTCTTTACCCATCTCTTTTTGTATTGCTTTCATCTGCTCATTTAAGTAATATTCCTTTTGAGACTGGCTCATGCGTGCTTTTACTCTGTTTTTTATGCGGTCATCTATTTTTAAAAGCTCCAGCTCTGTCTGAATAAGCTCCATAACCTTTTCTGCACGCTCAATAGGGTTATTAATATCTAATATACTTTGAAAATCCTGTGTTTTTACTTTCAGATTAGATGCAATCATAAAAGTAAGTCTTGTTAAGTTTTCTGAACTGATTATATTATTATATAATTCCTGATTAACTCGTTTTGTCTGACCAACATAAGTTTCAAAGTTTTTAACAAGCATAAATCTGGCAGTATCCATATCTTTAATATCTGCCTGCTCATCTTCTATTAACTCTACATCTGCAAAATAACAGTCATCATCAAGATTAAGGCTTGTCATTTTTGCCTGCTTTAAACCTTCTATTAATACTTTAACATTACCATCAGGCAGCTGCAGAGTCTGCAGAACTCTTGCAATAACACCTGTTTCATTTAAATCATCCTGTGCTGGGTTATCTGTTGCTGCATCTTTTTGCAGTGTGAGAAAAAGCCTTTTATCAGTAGTATTTGCAATATGCAGTGCTTTCACTGAACGAGGTCTGCCCACAAAAATAGGCATAATCATATGAGGAAATACTACCACATCTCGTAAAGGGATAACTGTTAGCTGTTCTTTTTGACTCATAATTTTACAACCTTATTTATTTTTTATGCAGTTTCCTGCCCATTTTCAGCAAGTTTTGGCATTTTAAATTCTTCTGCATCTTTTTCGTTTATTTCTTCTTTGCTGTTATCATCAATTCTTACTAATATAGGCTCAGCCTTATCAGTAATAACTTCTTCATTAATAATACACTCTCTTATGCTGCCAGCTTCTGACGGTATTTTATACATAACATCAAGCATAGCATCTTCTAATATAGAGCGAAGTCCTCTTGCACCAGTTTTGCGTTTGATAGCAAGTTTTGCTACTGCACGAAGTGCATTTTCTGTAAAAGTAAGTTTTACATCGTCAAAACCAAGCATAGCTTCATACTGTTTAATAAGTGAGTTATGCGGCTCTACTAATATGCGGACAAGTGCATCTTCATCAAGCTCATCAAGTGCTGCAGTAATAGGCAGCCTGCCCACAAATTCTGGGATAAGACCATATTTAACAAAATCATCTGGTTCAAGCTGTTTTAAAAGCTCCATACGCTTCATATTTTTTGCATTCTGCGAACTTTCCCCGTCAACAGCACCAAAACCAAGAGTTTTTTTGCCAACACGCCTTTTAATGATTTCTTCCATACCGTCAAAAGCACCGCCGCATATAAAAAGAATATTTGTAGTGTCAACCTGTATATATTCCTGCTGTGGATGCTTTCTTCCGCCCTGTGGTGGAACATTTGCCACCGTACCTTCTATAATTTTTAAAAGTGCCTGCTGAACACCCTCACCAGAAACATCTCTTGTAATAGACGGACTGTCGCCTTTTTTAGATATTTTATCTATCTCATCAATAAATATAATGCCCCGTTCTGCAAGCTCTACATTATTATCTGCATTTTGTAAAAGTTTAAGCACAACATTTTCTACATCTTCCCCAACATAACCTGCTTCTGTTAATGTAGTAGCATCTGCTATTGCAAAAGGCACATTTAAAAGCCTTGCTAATGTTCTTGCAAGCAGAGTTTTACCAGTACCAGTTGAGCCAATAAGTAAAATATTACTTTTTTCAAGCTCTACATCACTTTTTGACGCATACTGAATTCGCTTATAATGGTTATAAACAGCAACACTTAAAACTCTCTTTGCATCTTCCTGACCAATAACATATTCATTTAATTTTTTATGTATCTCTTCAGGGGTAGGAAGTTCTACATATTCCTCTGTTTCTCCATTGAATTTCATATCTTCCTGAATAACTTCCTGACATAACTGTACACAGTTATCGCAAATATATGTACCTTCCTGCTGTCCTGCTATAAGTTTTTTTACTTCATCTCTGCCTTTATTGCAAAAAGAACAGTGGATATCATCATCAAATCTTGACATTATTTCCTCCAGAATATATCTGTAAATCAAAAAATTATATCGGTATTTTCCAAATTTATATTATATTTTTTTCATGCAGCAGCTTTATAAGCCTGCTATATTAATTATATTTTTTCATAGTTTCTTTGTTTTGCTTATAATCACAGCAAAAATTCATACCTATGAATATATTACTTTATAATAAATCTGCACTGCTTATGCGCATATTAATATAATAAATACTTCAAATATTGCAAGAAAAGATTATATTAATATACACATTGTATATAGAATATGGCAGTATTTTAGCAAAAAAGCCATTTATTTAACTATAATAAAAAATACTAAGCCTGTGCAAATTCTTTTTCCTCGTTATTCACTCGGGAATTTGGCAGTCCTCGCAAGCTCGTCCGTGTATTTTTTATTTAGTCGTTTGGTCGCAGTAAATGCTCCACGCACTTACGCAAGCGATGACACTTCCTGTGTCTGTGGCTTTTTTACCAAAAAAGCCACCTATTTATGCAGGTGGCTTTATATGTTATATATTATTGTTATTATTAAGTGCGTTTTTCAAATACATTATCTATTAAGCCATACTCTTTTGCTTCAGCACTGCTCATAAAATAATCACGCTCAGTATCTGCTGCAACTTTTTCATAAGGCTGACCTGTATTTGCAGATAAAATTCTATTTAAATGCTCTTTTGTTTTAATAATCTCATTTGTTTGAATAAGAATATCTGTTGCCTGGCCTCTGAAACCGCCTGATGGCTGGTGTATCATAATACGGGAATTAGGCACTGCAGAGCGTTTACCTTTAGCACCTGCTGCAAGTAAAAATGCACCCATACTGGCAGCCTGACCTAAGCATATTGTAGCTACATCAGGTTTAATATAATTCATAGTATCATATATAGCCATACCTGATGTAATAACTCCACCTGGAGAGTTAATGTATAAATATATATCTTTATCAGGGTCATCAGCTTCTAAAAATAAAAGCTGAGCACATATTATATTTGCCACATGGTCATCAACTTCTGTGCCAAGAAAAATTATTCTGTCTTTTAAAAGGCGGGAATATATATCATAAGAACGCTCGCCGCCTCTGCCTGTCTGTTCTATAACATACGGTACATAATAGCTCATATTAAAAGCTCCATAAGTATTACTCTGCTGATTCTTCTTTCTTTTTAGTAGTTCTAGTTTTTTTAGGTTTTTCTTCAGCTTCTGTTTCTGCATCTGTTTTTTTAGCAGCTGTTTTTGTCTTAGGTTTTTCTTCTTTGCTGCTTTCTTCTTTATGTTCTGCTGCCGCAGCTGCTTTTGATGCTTCGTATTCTTTTTTAGTCATTTTAGATTCTTCAGCTTTATTTACACCAGCTAAGAATTTATAAACTTTATCTCCTAAAACATCATTGCGAACAGCTTCTATTTGCATTTGTGTTTCAAGTTCTTTTCTGATTTCTTCTACAGTTCTGCTTTGAAGTTCTGCATGGAAAGCAAGAAACTTATTAATATCTTCTTCTTCAACAGCAATGTTTTCAAGTTTAGCTACTTCATTAATAACGATAGCTTGTTTAACTTGTTCTTCTGCTTGAGCAAGGTATCTTTGAGCCATCATTTCATAAGAAATGCCCACTTGTTCTGGATTTAAGCCCATTTGATAGAACTGGTTCATTGCATTAAATGCAAGACGATCTGACTGTTCTTTTACAAATGAGTATGGAACTTCAAATGGATTTTCTTTAACAATCTGCTCTAAAATCTGACCGAAAGCTTCTAACTGAGTAGCTTTGTCAGCTTCTGTCTGTAAACCTTTTTTAAGTTTGCTTTTTAAGTCATCAAGACTTTTGCTGTTAGGGTCTATATCTTTAGCGAAATCATCATTGATTTCTGGTTTCACTTTTTCTTTTATTTCATGAACTGTAACCGTGAAAACAACATCTTTTCCTGCTAATTCTGCACTATTGTATTCTTTAGGGAAAGTAAGATTTAAATCTTTTGTTTCACCTTTTTTCATACCAATAACGCCATCTTCAAAGCCTGGGATAAACTGACCGCTGCCAATATTTAAAGAGAAGCCTTTTGCAGTGCCGCCATCAAATGCGACACCTTCTTTTTTACCTTCAAAATCAATAACTGCTACATCGCCTTTTTGAACTGTATCTCTATTTTCTACTGGTTCATAAGTCATATCTCTTTCCTGCAAAGTGATAAGAGCATCTTCAATATCAGCATCACTTATTTCTACAGTAACTTTTTTAAAGTTGAAGTCTTTATATTTATTAAGCTCTACTTTTGGGAAAACATCAACTTTGGCAGTAAATGTAATAGGTTTGTTTTCTTCAAATACTACATCAGAAATATGAGCCTGAGATATTGGTACTATATTATTGGAAGTTAATGCATCCTGCACAGCTTCATTTATAACTTTTTCAATAGCCTGTGATTTAATTTGATGAGAGAATTGTTTTCTAGCAATATCTCTAGGTGCTTTACCTGGGCGAAAACCATGGATTTTTGCTTTTGGAAGCAGTTTGTCCAGCTCTTTATCTGCTGCTGTTTCAAAAACTTCGTAAGGTATTTCTACCAAAAGTTCTTTTTGGGAACGCTCTGCATCATTAACTTGAACTTTCATAAGGACTCCTTAAAATAAATAAAAAGTAATATATATTATTAAATTATTAGAAACAAAAAAGAGCGGGTGACGGGACTCGAACCCGCGACCTCAACCTTGGCAAGGTCACGCTCTACCAACTGAGCTACACCCGCTTATATGCAAGAAATGACTAAATTGTGTATGCGGATGAAGGGACTCGAACCCCCACGCCGAAGACACTAGATCCTAAGTCTAGCGCGTCTACCAATTCCGCCACATCCGCGTAATCTGTAAGAGGGTGGATGACGGGGCTTGAACCCGCGACAACAGGAGCCACAATCCTGGACTCTACCAACTGAGCTACATCCACCATGCTATCTCATTAGAGTTTAGACTTATAATACTTTTTTTAAATGTTGTCAAGTAAAAATTTTTAATTCTTTATAATGCATGTTTATATTATGGTATTTTTTGACCATTTCCATATACTGTGCCACTTATATCTATCCAAATTCTTTTGCTAGTAAATATACAGTCAGCTTTAAATCTGTAATCTATCTTTATATGGTGCTGCTTCAAAATTTTCTGCCGTTACTTATTAACCGCTAATGAAATTTTATTATTGAGCATATTTTATTCTGCCACATATACACAGGAATAGTTAATTTAGCTGATTTTTTAACATAGTATTATCAATGCAGACAACTGTTACACCTGCATTATATTTTCTTATTTCTGATATTTCTGCCTGCTGAGTTTTTATATTATATATAAATATACTACTTCATTTATTTATGCCATAATTATTTTCAGTATGCTAAAATACTTCTTTTAAAAAATGATTTTTTGCTATATATAATTTTATAAATTTTTGAAGGCTGATGTTATGAATAAAGAATTAATGAATAATTTTCTTAATAAATGGTATGGGCAGGTTTTGCTTACTTTTTTATCTGCCCTGCTTTTAATATTTTCAACCCCTGGATTTGGCTTGTCATGGACAGTATTTTTTGCATTTATCCCTCTTTTATATGCACTAGATGCAGAAAAAAGCCGTCCTGTAATTTGCGGCTGGCTGCTGGGGTTTTTATACTGGGCAGTATGCCTTTCCTGGATGATGATAACTTTTGGTTATTTTGGCGGTGCTCCTCTTCTAGCAGCATTTGGCTTATTAATGTTTATAGCATTATCCGGCGGTTTTTTCTTTTTCGTCCCATTTACTTATTCAGCTGCTAAAATCAGTAAAAATCCAATTATATTATCTCTTATTTTTGTTATACTTGAAGCTGTTAAAGGCAAAGTGTTTTTTGGCGGTGTGCCTTGGCTTAATCTTGCTCAATCTCAGCATAAAAATACATTAATAGTGCAGAGTGTTTCAGTATTTGGAGAATATGGGCTTTCTTTTATTATTATGCTTATTAATTTCTTTTTATACTGCATTATAAAAGATTATAAAAATAAAAAAAATTATTATATGCTTGCAGCAGCGGTTATCATTATGTGTCTCCCCGGAATATACAGAGTCATAAACCCTATACCTTTTACAGAAACTAAAAAAATTGCTGTTGTGCAGCCAGCATACCAGCAGGAAATTAAATGGGATAATAATTACAGAATACAAATAATCAGCGAAGTCAACAGCCTTGTACTGAAAGCTTATAATGCTGGCGTAGATTTAATAGTGCTTCCAGAAAGCTCATACCCTGCAAAAGTGCTTTCTACTGATATGATAATGTCTGTGCTTAATAAAGTATCTGAAAAAACGCCAGTTATTTTTGGAGCAGATAGAAGAATAGATATAGATAATAAAAGCAGACTTTTTAATACTATGGTGCTGATTGATAATAAATCACTTTCTTACTATGATAAACGCCATCTGACACCTTTTGGGGAATATTTTCCATTTGAAAAGCTGCTTGCCCCAGTAAAAGAATTTTTCTTTGGTCATGGAGATATGTTCAGCCCTGGAGAAAAAGCAACAGTGCTTGCCTCAGCTAATACTGGAATATATGCAGGACCCGTAATATGCTTTGAAAGTGCTTTTTCTTCCCTTGCTGGCGAGCCTGTTCGTATGGGTGCCAATATGCTTGTAATCATATCTAATGATACATGGTTTGGCAAAAATCAGGGCAGAATACAGCATTTAGCAGTGGATACAATACGCGCAGTAGAATATGGCAGAAGTGTTGTAAGAGCTACTCAGGACGGAATAAGTGCTTTTATTATGCCTGATGGGATAATACCGTTAAAAGAAGATAAACAAGTTCCTGCAATATTAATATATGATGTACCTGTAGCAAATTTTATGACATTTTACAGCCTTGCAGGTAATATTTGGATTGCAATTATTATGCCTTTACTTTATTATCAAATAAAGAAAAAGAAGAAAAAGGATAACATAAATGGATAATCAATACATTATTATAAGCCTGAATTATGTTGAAATATTAATCGCTGCATTAGTTTTATTATATACTTTTTTAAATGCTTTAAAAAAAGTATTTTACTAAAATGATTGTTTCTGTTATTAATAAGTCAATACTCTTGCTTAGATGTATTGTTAAAAATAAGAAATATAGTCAGAACACTAAGTCTGATGATATGGAGGGAAAATAATGGGCAGCATAGGACCATGGCAGGTTATTTTAATACTATTAGTTATAGTATTACTTTTCGGAGCAAAAAAACTCCCACAAATTGGTAAAGGAATGGGCGAAGCTCTTAGAAATTTCAAAAAATCTGTTAATGATATTGACGATGCAACAGATATTACTCCTATTGCATCAAAAAAAAGTGAAGATGTTTCTAAAACTGCAAACAGCTCTGAAGAAAAAAAAGACGCTTAGTCTTAACACAATATACCTTATGTATAATAAAGGCTTGAAGTTTGATGCTTAAAGCCTTTATGTGTTTTTTGCAATATGAATAAAATTTATTTTGGTAAATATATTGAGCTTGAATCACCATCCATTATCCATCTACTTAATCCTCTTATCAAGCTGATTATTATATCTATTGCAGCAACTCTTATATTTTATTTTGGCAGGAATATTTATTCCTATGCATTTATGACTTTTTTATGGCTTATACTTATATTCTTATCTGGCAGAATATTTAAACAAGCTTTTTCTGCAATCAAATCATTTAAAATGTTATATATATTTATTTTTGTTACAATGCTTTTATTTGGTGAAAATGGTGGTTTTTCCATACATTTTACAAAAGATGCACTATATACTGCCTTACTATCCACTTACCAGTTTGTGCTGATTGTTGCTTACTCATGTCTTCTTACACTTACTACTTCCCCATCAGAAATAGCAAAAACTCTATATATTTTTATAAAACCTTTTAAAATCTTTAAAGTAAATGTAGAAAATACTGGGCTTTCTATGCTTATTGCAATAAGGTTTATTCCACTGCTTTTTGAAGAAGCTTCTAAAATTATTACTGCACAAAAATTACGGGGGCTTTGGATGGATAATAAATCATTTAAATATAAGATTAAGTTTATTTTTAATATGGATTCATTTATCATACCACTTTTTGTGCGCGTATTTCATTATGCAGAGCAGCTTTCTATTACTGCTCTTTACAGAAATAATATAGATAATGTATTAAAGCTTGATAAAATAAATACAAGAGATATATGCTTTCTTATATGCTTTATTATCTTTACAGGTGCTTTTTATGCAGCAGCAGAATATTTATTATAAAGCATGCCTTTGCTCCTACTGTGGCGATAATTATAACGGCTGGCAGCGGCAGAAAAATGCAGCAGGCGTGCAGAATATTATAGAAAATGTATTGTCTAAACTTTATGAAAGTAAAATACTTATAGCAGGAAGTGGCAGAACTGATACTGGTGTCCATGCTTTAGGGCAGGTGTTTAATTTTGCTGCAGAAAAATATTTTAATAATAATACTTTAATGCGTGCATTAAACAGCCTTTTGCCAAAGGATATTGCAGTGTTTGACATTATAGATGTTACAAAAGAATTTCATTCTGGAAAATCAATAAAATCTAAAACTTATGAATACAAAATAATAAATACACATATTCATAATCCATTTATGATAAACAGGGCATTATGGATAAGAAACCATATTGACAGAAAATATTTAGAAAATACACTTGCATATTTCTGCGGCACTTATGATTTCCAGTCATTCTGCGTAAAAAAAACAAAAAAAGAAAATACTATCCGCACAATTAATTATGTTAAATTAATATCTGATAATGAAAATATTTCTATACTTATTAATGCAAGCGGATTTCTGCATAATATGGTGCGGATTATTACAGGTACAGCCTTAAAAATAGTAAAAGATAACTTAAAGCCTGAAACTGTTATTAAAATTATAGAGCAGAAAGATAGAAGAGTAGCTGGACCTACTGCACCAGCCTTTGCACTTTACCAAAAAGAAGCAATTTATAATAACGATAATATACCAGGTCTTAAAGGTATTCCTGCAAAATATCTAATTTAAAGCTCAAAAAATAAAGCTGCACCACCTGCCATGCCTGCCTGATTTTTTAATACTGCACGCTCTATTTTTACCCTGCCTTTATATGATGGAAATATAATTTTATTAAATTCTTCTTCCAGTGTCTGCATATAATATTCTGCAAGTTCTGAAAGTCCACCGCCAAATTTTATTTTTTCAGGGCAGAATAAGGCGGAAATATTTGCAAATGCACCTGCAAGCAGTCTTCCATATTCTCTAAATGCTTCCAATGCATAAGTATCACCGCTTGAAGCAAGCTCACCTAAATGAACAGGATTTATTTCTTTGCCTGTAATATTTTTATATATTTCTTTTAAACCGCCAGTAGAACAGTATTCATCTAAACAGCCATATCTTCCGCAGCCGCACTGCCTGCCATGAAAATCTATAGACATATGGCCTATTTCAAATAACGAAATATTTGACTGTAAAAGCTTCCCATTTAATATTAATCCGCCGCCAAAGCCTGAACCTAATGTGCAGAATACCATATTTTTTACTGATTTTTTATCACCAAAAACATATTCACCGTAAGCTGCTAAATTTGCATCATTTTCTGCCAACACTTTTATATTAAATATACTTTCTAAATCATTTCTTATATGTTTCCCATTTAATATATGCAGATTTGGTGCAAATATTTCATCTTTTTCTATATCATATCCGCCAGGAAGTGCTGCTGCGATACCTGCAGGCTTTTCAGATATTTCTGCCATAATGCTTTTTACTGCATCTATAAAGCCAGAATATGATTCTTCTTTTATAACTATCCGTTTTTCTTCACTGATAATGCCATTAACATCAACAAGTCCGCTTTTTATTGAAGATGCACCTATATCTAATGATAACACTTTTGCCATAATATTTACCCACCATATATTATAACTATCATAATAATATTTTTTATGATATTATAACAAAAAAATAAACAAAACAAGGATTTTATGGAAAAAGCAGTTGAGCAGTATTGCAGGAACATAGAGCAGTTTATTTTAAATAATGCTGACAGCAAAAAAATAGCAAACATTAAAATATATCTTAAAAACCAAGCAGAAATTATATATGGAATACCTATGAAAAGGTTAAAGGCTTTATTCTCAAAACATTTACCAGAATTTGACAACCTTGAAACAGAAAATAATTACAGCCTTATAAACCAGTTATTTTTATCAAAATCTTTTGAAAAACAAGTGATAGCCTGTATGCTTTTAGAAAGATATTATTATAAATTTGAAGAAGAAAATATAATAAATCTTATCAAAGATTATATATTAAACAATGTTATTATTAACTGGGCAATTGCTGACCAGATAGCAACTAACACTTTCAGCAGATTTAATGATAAATATTTTCTACATGACTTTGCTTTAAATCATCACTATCTTTTAAGGCGGTGCAGTGTAACAGTATTTGCAGAAATGTCTTTGACTAATAAAGATATAGATATCCTTATAAATAACATTATGTAACTTTTTCAGGAAAAAGATGAGTATGTTATGCGTGCAGCAGGCTGGGCATGCAGAAATATTTTAAATTATAGTGAAAGCAGATATTTCCAGTTTATAAATGAATGCTGCCACCTTATGCCTAGAATAATGCTTAGGAATGCCATAGAATTTTTAGATGAAGATATAAGAGTAAATATTTTAGTTTCATCAAAAGAAAAAAGAGACAGTATTAAGAAGAAATAAATACTTTTTTATTAAGCAAGTGGTGCTTTAAATTCAAAAGTAAACCTTAAGCCATTCTCTATACGCTCTACCTTTGATTTGCCGTGATGTCTTTCCACTATTGTCCCAGCAATTACTATCCCCCAGTAGTCAAAACTTTGGGAAAGCATAGCATGTTTCCATGGGCTGAACATACTTTCAATTATATAATCTGGAACTTCCACACCCTCTAAATCTATATTTATAGTAAAAAAATCGCTGTTTGCTGAAAGTTTGATTTTATAATGCAGTGACTGGCAGTTAAAAAAATAGCGGATATTATCTTTTAAAATATAGCATACAGCTAATTTTAAAAATATTTTATTGCCATGTATATGAAATGGTTTGCTTTCTGAAAAATCATATTCTAATTCATAACTGTCTATAAATTTATAAAGATAAGCAGTAAAATTTCTATCTACA
Organism: uncultured Mucispirillum sp.; assembly: GCA_910586745.1. Taxonomy (GTDB): domain Bacteria; phylum Chrysiogenota; class Deferribacteres; order Deferribacterales; family Mucispirillaceae; genus Mucispirillum. Next base: position 14,812 of record CAJUJZ010000040.1, read on the forward strand.
TTTTTTTCTGCCAAAGACACAATTAACTGGCTCATAAACTCATTCATATCAACATTTTCTGTAAGCTTAAATGATATTGCATGAGTATAATCATTATAACCATCAATTATTTCTTCTATTAAAAGCAGCTTATTATCTACTATCTTCCATAAGTTCTGCATGTGAGCATCAGATTCTGTTTTTGCTTTTATCTGCCTGATAAAGCCGCCTGCTGCAGTTAAGGCATTCTTTACATTATGGGATAAATGGCGGGAAAAGCCTGCCACAATAGACTGTTCTTCTATTTTGCGCATTTGAAGAATCTTTGAGATTTTAGTAGTAATATCTTCAAAAATAATTTCAAAATTATAGCTGTCATCACTTAATGCTATAACATGACCTGCAATACTTATGCTTTCCCCTTTCTTATTTATCAGCTTGCCTGAAAAATTAGAGTCAGAGCCCTGCAGTGCAGTCCCCATACAGCGTTTTACTTCTGTTGCTGTATTCTCATCAAATATTTTAAATATATTTTCTTCTATTAAAAAATCATCATCCTGATATACTTTTGCAAACTTTCTGTTGTAAAAGAAAATATTACCAGTTAAGTCTATCTCTACAATACTTTCTGGTGATGAATTTAATATATGCTCTAACTTATTCATAAAATAGGTAATACGCTGCAGACCACCTTCTTTTTCCATATATGGAGAATATTTGCCTGCTATTTTTGTCATAAAAAAAGTATCAAGACTTGCATGAACTGCTGTTTTGATAAAACTGATATCATTTGAACTGTCTATAAAATAACTGCCGTTGTGCGGGTTTTTGTCTTTTATGATAATTACAAAGCATGACGGAGAATATTCATCAGGAAATTCCGTAACAATAGCATGTGCTTCATTTTTACTGCACAGCTTAAAATGCTCATTTAATTCTTTTGCAATACCTTCATAATGCGGAAGGTTTACATAAACATGTCTCACAATATTCTCCCCAGTGTTCTTTTACGCTATCATTATAATGCACCATTGTCAAGGTGCTTATTTTATTCTAGCCACAGAGAAAACTCTCAAAATATATTTCAACAACAGCATTATTTTTTAAAACATTATTCATCTTAGCTTTTAAGTCACGCTTTATATATGCCATAATAGACGGCCTGTCTATATCTATTACAGGATAATGTTTCATCATATTTCTAATTTCATTAACAGTCTGTGCCGTAATTTCTTCTATGGCTTTAGCATCTTTTTTATTATGTGCTTCAAAAACAATATCTATCTTAAAATAACGCTGCATATCTGTTTCTCTTAATTTATAAGCATCACAGTATATATCGTTTATGTGTACATAATAAAGATGACTGTTTTTTTTCTCGCTTTTTACCTTATACATATCATAAAGAGTAGGTTCCTGCTTTTTTAAAGTGACTTTTGAGAAATCTGTCTGTTTAAGGTCTATTTTACCATAAAGCTTCCAAATAACTAAAGCTGTGGCAGTCATTACTAAAAGCCATATAACTAATTTTACTAATTTTTTGAATGTTGTGTCTTTTCTTTCTTTACTCATACAAAATAATATCATATTATTTTACTTTGTAAAAGAGATATTTATAAGGGAGCATACATTGAATATATATTTTGTTACATTTGGCTGCAAAGTAAATGCAGGGGAAGGTCAGTATTATTTATCACAGCTTATTGAGCAGGGCTTTAAAGAAGCATCTTCAATTCATGATGCAGATATTGTTGTTATAAACACATGTGCTGTTACTGAAACAGCTGCTAAAAAGTCAACCCACTATATAGAAAAATTAAGAAAAGAAAATAAAGACTTAAAAATAATTGTTACAGGCTGCCTGACTGAAGAAAAAGGTGTGTCACTCAAAGAATATGGTGCAGATATAATTGTAACTAACGGTTCAAAAAGTGAACTTGTAAACCATATATTAAATTTAACTGACGGGTATATTAAAGCATCTGAGGGCAGCTTTGCAGGCGGTGCATTATTATCTCATACAAACATTAAAACAAGAGCATTTTTTAAAATACAAGATGGCTGCGATGCTTACTGCACATACTGTATAATACCAGAGCTTAGAGGTAAGCCAAAAAGTATGCCAAAAAATGAAGTTATAATCGGGTTTAAAAAACTTTTATCACTTGGCTATAAAGAAATAGTGCTTGTAGGAATACATATAGGGCTTTACGGTAAAGAGTTAGGATTAAATATAACTGATATTTTAGAAGAACTTGTAAAAATTGAAGGTGATTTCCGCATAAGGCTTACAAGTATAGAAATTAATGAAATAGATGACAGGCTTTTACATTTAATAAAAGATAATGAAAAAATATGCCCCCACTTACATATTCCACTGCAAAGCGGATGTGATAAAATTTTATCACTTATGGGCAGGAAATATAAAAAAGATGACTATATAAAGGTAATTAAAAAAGCAAAAGATATTATACCTAATGTAACAATAGGCTCAGATATTATTGCTGGCTTTCCTTCTGAAACTAATG
>CAJUJZ010000041.1 GCA_910586745.1 uncultured Mucispirillum sp.
ATTATAAATCGGCTAATGATATATTTTATGAGAACTTAAAACTTCTGCTTAAATTGCTGCAATCGTTTTTAGATTTTACATTTCATATTATTTTAAGTAAAATTTATTGCTACAACAATTATTTTGTGATATATTAACATAACTATATTTATGTGAGGTCATTATGATTGCTAAAGAAGGATATCCGTTTATTATAGGTGCATTAGTTGCAACTATTCTATTTTATATTATTCCATGGTTTATATGGGTTACTATATCTATACTGCTGCTTGCATTATTTTTATGGTTTTTTAGAGACCCTGAAAGAAATACACCAATTGAGCAGGATATTGCGGTATCTGCTGCTGATGGTAAAGTAGTAGAGGTGGAAGAAGTAGAGTTTAAAGGCGAAAAATATAAAAAAGTTGGCGTATTTATGAATATATTTTCTGTTCATGTAAACAGGACACCAGTTACTGGAACGGTTACGACTATTGAGCATATTCCAGGCAAATTTGTAAATGCCAGCCGTAAAGATGCTTCTATTATTAATGAAAGAAATATTATTACATTTGATACAAAATATGGTAAAGTTATTACTGTTCAGGTTGCAGGACTTGTGGCAAGAAGAACTGTAAGCTATGTTAAAGAGGGCGATTTAATGGCAACAGGTGACAGGTTTGGTATGATTAAATTTTCTTCGCGTGTAGACCATTACTTCCCATTATCTGCAGAAATTCAAGTAGAAGTTGATGATGAAGTAAAAGCAGGCGAAAGTATTATTGCTAAATTTAATGACTAAAAATATGTCAAGGTAAAAAATGAGTATGTTTTCTTCAAAAACAGGTAAATTAAATATGACACTTCGCAACAGGAATATTATACTGCCTAATTTTATTACTATTTTGGGGCTTTTATGCGGAGTATATTCTATTATGCTTTCAGTAGGCAGCAGGATAGTAGAAGGTGATAATTTTGTGTATGCTGCATATTTTCTACTGTTAGCTGCTTTTTTTGACGGCATAGATGGAAAAGTAGCCCGCATTGTTAATGGCACAAGTGATTTTGGTGTACAGCTTGATTCTTTATGTGATATGGTATCATTTGGAGTAGCACCAGCTATACTTGTTTATGAGTGGCTTTTAAAAGGTTTTGACAGAGTAGGTATTGTGGCAGTATTTTTATTTGTAGCCTGTGGTGCATTAAGGCTTGCACGCTTTAATGTGCAGAGTGGTAAAATAAGCAATGTATATTTTGTAGGGCTTCCTATCCCTGCAGCTGCTGCATTTATTGCTATAAGTGTTCTTTTTATACATAAACTTGGTCTTGATATAGAGAAAGCTGCTTTATCTGTATTTTTCCTTGTAAGTATATATCTGCTTGCATTTTTAATGGTAAGCACAGTCCCTTTTTTCAGCTTTAAAAAAATGAGCTATTTTAAGGCGCGTCCATTTCAAGCACTAATAATTATTGTTATTTTCATATCTATTTTAGTGCTTTATTTTGAAGTAGTATCATTTATTATGATTACTACATATATCACTATTGGCCTGCTGCTTGCAATTTTTAAAATGATAAAAGGCAAACCAAAAACAGCAGAAGAAAACAATCAGCAGCAGGAAAATTAATTAGGAGTTAATAATGCGTAAATTAATATTTTTTGATACAACTTTAAGAGATGGTGAACAGTGCCCAGGTTTCAGTATGACTACTGATGAAAAAATACGCCTTGCACTGCAGCTTGAAAGGCTTGGAGTAGATGTCATAGAAGCAGGCTTTCCAGCATCATCATCTGGTGATTTTGAAGCTGTGCAGAAAATATCATCACTTGTAAAAAATTCAAGTATTTGCGGACTTTCCCGTGCTAATAAAAAAGATATAGAAGCAGTGTATGAAGCTACAAAAAATACAGCTCGTCCAAGAATTCATACATTTATAGCAACTTCTGATATCCACATGAAACATAAGCTTAAAAAATCAAGGGAGGAAGTTATGGAACTTGCCCGTGATGCAGTCAGATTTGCAAGAAACTTATGTGATGATGTAGAATTTAGTGCAGAGGATGCTTTAAGAAGTGACCCAGACTTCTTATATCAAATAATAGATGCAGTTATTAAAGAAGGTGCTGGCACAATTAACCTGCCGGATACTGTAGGATATATTATGCCTGATGAAATATATGCACTTTTTTCTGGTGTAAAAAATAATGTTGCAAATATAGATAAAGTAGTGCTCAGCACTCATAACCATGATGATTTAGGTATGGGGGTTGCAAACTCACTTGCTGCAATAAGAGCAGGTGCAGACCAAGTGGAATGTACCATAAACGGTATAGGCGAGCGTGCCGGCAACTCTGCTCTTGAAGAAATCTGTATGGCTATAAATGTTAGAAAAGATTTCTACAAAGATATAGAAACAACAATAAATACTACAGAAATATATAAAACGAGCAGAATGATTACAAGCATAACTGGTGTAGATGTGCAGCCAAATAAAGCAATTGTTGGTAAAAACGCTTTTGCTCATGAATCAGGCATACATCAGGACGGCGTATTAAAAGAACCCTCAACTTATGAAATAATGACTGCAAAAAGTGTAGGCATTATGAAAAATTCTCTTGTGCTTGGAAAACATTCTGGCAGGGCAGCATTTAAAGCAAGGCTTGCAGAGATGGGCTACACTTTAGATGATAAACATTTAGAGAAAGCATTTGTTACATTTAAAGATTTAGCAGATAAAAAGAAAGAAATATTTGATGAAGATTTAGAAGCTATAGTTTTAGGTAAATTAAGCGATGCTAAAAAATATTATGAACTTGATTATGTTGGATTTAACAGTGGCTCAGGTCTAATAGCTACAGCAACATTAAGGCTTAAAAAAGATACTGGTGAAATATTAACTGATTCTTCTACTGGTGAAGGACCGGTTGATGCAGCATTTAAAGCTGTTGAAAGAATATCAGGCTATGAAGGCAGGCTTAAAAATTATAAAATTAATGCAGTAACTCAAGGAAAAGATGCTCAAGGTGAAGTTACAGTGATTGCAGAATTTGCAAAAAGCGGTATAGAAGTGCTTGGTAAAGGATACTCTACAGATGTATTAATAGCATCTGTGGAAGCATATATTAATGCACTTAATAACTATATCAGCAGAATAGAAAAATAGAGCATTAAACTTTGTGCGACAAATAATGTCGCTTTTACTGGTTATTAAGTTATATTAAAATTATTATGGAGGCAAAATGGACAGCGATAAAAAGAAAGCGTTAGAGCTTGCTCTTGGCAAAATAGAAAAAGATTTTGGTAAAGGCTCACTTATGCGTTTAGGAGATAAGCCTGATGAAAAAATACCAGTAATACCTACTGGTGCTTTATCATTAGATATTGCTTTAGGTATAGGTGGCGTGCCTAGAGGAAGAATTATAGAAATATATGGTGCAGAATCAAGTGGTAAAACTACAATAGCACTTCATATTATTGCAGAAGCACAAAAAATGGGTGGAGTTGCAGCATTTATTGATGCAGAACATGCACTTGATCCAACCTATGCTGCCGCAATAGGTGTTGATACTGATAATCTGCTAGTTTCTCAGCCAGATAATGGAGAATCTGCTCTTGAAATAACAGAAACACTTGTAAGAAGCGGTGCTATTGATGTTATAGTTGTAGACTCTGTTGCTGCCCTTACTCCAAAAGCAGAAATTGAAGGTGATATGGGCGATGCTCATATGGGTTTACAGGCACGCCTTATGAGTCAGGCATTAAGAAAATTAACTGCTATTGTAAATAAATCAAAAACATGCCTTATATTTATTAACCAGACTCGTATGAAACTTGGTGTTATGTTTGGCAACCCAGAAACTACTACAGGTGGTAATGCATTAAAATTCTATGCATCAGTTAGAATGGAAGTTAAAAAAGGCAATCAGGTAAAAGAAAAAGAAGAGGTTGTTGCAAATAAAATTACTGTAAAAGTAGTTAAAAATAAAATGTCTCCGCCATTTAGAAAAGCAGAATTTGATGTGCTTTTTGGTAAAGGTATATCAAACGAAAGTATTATTTTAGGTATGGCAGTTGATGCAGGTATCGTTCAGAAATCAGGTGCGTGGTTTTCTATGAATGATACAAAACTTGGTCAGGGTGAAGTTAATGCAAGAGTATATTTAGAGCAGAATCCTGATGTTACAAATTTAATAGAAACACAGTTAAGAACAAAATATAATATTGAAATCCCTGGTGAAGCACAGGACACACCAGCAGAAAAACCAGCTAAAAAGGAAGAAACTGAAAAATAAGCTATGGATGCATGCTTAAATATGAAAAATAAAGACAGTCTGCTGCCTGCTTTTAAGTATAATGACATACAATTATATTGCACATCAGCACTTGACATTAAAAGTATGAAAAGTGATAGTATTGATTTATTTATTACATCACCACCTTACAATGTAGGTATAGAATATAATTCAATAACAGATGATAATGATTATGAATTATATCTAGAATTTACTGAAAAATGGCTTTATAATTGTTTTCTATGGGGTAAAAATGGAGCTAGGCTATGCTTGAATATTCCTTTGGATAAGAATAAAGGCGGCATTCAAAGTGTTAGTTCTGATTTTATTCAAATAGCAAAAAAAATTGGTTGGAAATACCATACAACAATAGTATGGAATGAGAGTAATATATCACGAAGAACAGCATGGGGAAGCTGGTTAAGTGCATCTGCTCCATATGTTATTGCACCTGTTGAAGTAATTGTTATATTGTATAAAAATACATGGAAAAAAACATATAAAGGGATAAGTGATATAAGCAAAAGTGAATTTTTAGAATGGACAAATGGATTATGGTCTTTTAATGGTGAATCAAAAAAAAGAATAGGTCATCCAGCTCCATTTCCAAGAGAATTACCTAAAAGGTGTATTAAACTATTCAGCTATGTAAATGATGTAGTGTGTGATCCATTTAATGGCAGTGGAACAACAATGATAGAAGCATTTGTAAATAATAGACAGTTTATTGGATTAGAAATTGATGAAGATTACTGCTCACTATCAATTAATAGAATAAATACTTTTATTAACCAATGAGTAAAGATATGCAAAAGAAAATAACACAGTTAGAGCTGTTAAAAGAATATTTTATGAAATATCCAAACAAACACATAAAACATCCAGAAGTTGTAGATTGGGTAACTAGTGAATGGGAAAAAATGACAGGTGAAAAGTTTAGAGACCCAGATAGATGTATACGCTCATTAGCTCAACAAGGTTTTTTACAGAAAATAGGAAAAGGTATATATTGCTATAATCCTGAATATGCACATAAGAGATATGATTTAGAAGATTTTACACAATCTCAAAAAAAAGAAATTTTAGAAAGAGATGAATATAAATGTGTAATATGCGGTATGGGATTAAAGGAAGGTGTTGAATTACATGTAGACCATATAAAACCAAAAGATTTTGGAGGCAAAGCAGTTATTGAAAATGGTCAAACATTATGTTCTAGACATAATTTTTTAAAAAAGAATTTAAAACAAACAGAAACTGGTAAAAAAATGTTTATAAAGATGCTTGAGAGTGTTAATTATACAAACGATACTGAATTAAAAGCATTTCTAGAAGATGTATTAAAAGTGTATGAAAAACACAATATAAATGGTCATATTGTATGGAAAAAGGAATAAAATAATGGCATCAATTGGGCTTAGCTATGCTTATAAACTGCTCAGTATAAGAGATTATTTTAAAAATGAACTTTATGATAAAATAGAAAAAAAGTGTGGCAGTTTAGAAGCAGAAAAAGCAGTTGCAGAAATGGAGCAGGCAGGCTTTATTAATGATGAAAGAACTGCATATAACTATATTAGAGCAAAGCTGAAGTCAGGGTATGGACCATACTATATTTATAATAAGCTTTATTTAAAAGGCTGCCATAAAGGTATTTCTGATATAGAAGAAGTGGCAGAAAAAGAAAATATTAATATGGAAGAATACATATTAAAATACAGCAAAAGATATATAAAAAAAGAAAGTGATGACCCATATAAAGACTATATTAAGTGCTTAAACTTTTTGAAAAATAAAGGATATGCACCAAATGTGGTAATGCAGATAATTAAAAAAGAGGATTTTGAATAATGAAAGTAATTTTTTTAAAAAATGTAAAAGGTGTTGCAAGCGAAGGTGATATTAAGGAAGTAAAAGAAGGATATGCAAAAAACTTCCTTTTTAAACAAAAATTAGCATTAGAGGCAACCACTGCTAATATGAAAGCACATGAAGAAAAGCTTGAATCAATAAAAGAACAGGAAAAATTAAAAGTAGCAGAAGCTAAAGCATTAGCAGAAAAATTAAAAACTATTACAATAGAATTTGCTTTAAAAGCAGGAGATACTGGCAGACTTTATGGTGCAGTTACAAGCCAGGAAATTTCTGATGCACTTGCAAAACAAGGGCTTCCTGTTGATAAAAAATTATTTGATATGAAAGAGCCTATCAAAGAAGCAGGCACTCACACTGTAAAAGTAAATATTTATAAAGAAGTAAAAAGTCAATTAACTGTTATAATTAATGCCATTAACTAGAGCAGCCTTGTTGTAATATAATTTTACCATTTATATCATAGGTGAAAGTTATGAATGCTGACAATAAAGTTATGCCTAATAGTCTTGAAGCAGAACAGGCTGTTATTGCATCTATACTTATTGATAATACTGTTGCTGAAGAAATTATAAACCATTTAAAAGCAGATGATTTTTATCAGCCTGCCCATAAAGTAATACTTTCTGCCCTGCAAAATCTTTATAAAAAAGGTCAAGCACTTGACTTAGTTACACTTTTCAGCCAGTTAACAGATGAAAATAACATAGAAAAGGCTGGTGGTATTGAATATATTTCTGAGATTGTAAATAATGTGCCAAATGCGGCAAATGCAGATAAGTATATAGAAATATTAAAAGAAAAAGCAATACTTCGCAGCTTAATTAGTGCAGGAAGTTCTATATCAAGTTTAGGATATGTTGTAGCAGAAGATGTAGAAACATTAATAGATAAGGCTCAGTATATTACATCAAATTTAGGTGAAGCAGCAAACCTTAGACGCTTTGTAGAGCCTATAAGTAATGTACTAGAAAGACATCAGGAACAGTTAAATAAAATACAGCAGGAAAATCAGTTTGGTAATAAAGATATAACTGGTGTTCCCTCTGGCTTTGAAGCTTTAGATAAGCTTACAAATGGCTTCCAAAAATCAGACCTTATTGTTACTGCAGGCAGACCTGGTATGGGTAAAACTGCCTTTGGCTTAAGTGTGCTTTTAAATGCAGCACAGGCTGGTAAAACCTGTGCATTTTTCTCTCTTGAAATGAGTTCAGAATCTCTTGTAAAAAGGCTTATTTCTGCAATAGCTCATATTGGACAGAAAACTTTAAGAACAGGTAATTTTACAAGTGATGAAATAGAAAGATATTTAGAAGCAAATAATAAGCTTGAAAAAATGCCTATATATCTTGATGATACACCTGCGATAACTGTAAATCAGATTAAAGCAAAATGCAGAAAACTTTATAATGCAGGAACTCTTGATATTATATTTGTAGATTATTTGCAGATTATGGGATATGCAAAAAACCTGCAGAATAGGGAACAGCAGATATCAGAAATTTCCCGCTCATTAAAAGGTATGGCAAAAGAATTTAATGTGCCTGTTATTGCTCTTGCTCAGGTTAACAGGAATGTAGAAAAATCAGATAATAAAAGACCAAGACTTTCAGATTTAAGGGAGTCTGGAGCAATAGAGCAGGATGCAGATATTATTATGTTTTTATACAGGGATAAAGTATATAACCCTGATACAGCATATAAAAATGTGGCAGAAATAATTATAGAAAAACACAGGAACGGCGAGCAGGGCACAGCTTATGTGGAATTTAATGCAGCTTATACCCATTTTGATAATAATATACCAGTAGACCAGAAAGAAATGGAAGCATTAGCACGCTCAACTATAAAAAAAGCAAAAACAACCACATCTAAAAGAAGCAGCAGTAAAATCTCTGAAAATGGTGAAGTATTAGAATAATTTTAAAAAACATTAAATTATAAACATACAGGCTGTTTTTTTATATCTGTAAGCTATAAGTCTTAATATTACTATAATTAATAGTTATAGTATAAACTGAAAATTTTTAATGTGCAGATGAAATATATCATTAAATAAAAGGATAATAAAAAAGGTCTGAAATTAATTTTAGACATCATATGTTACATTTTAATTACTTTTTACCATATACCATACATACCTGCAATACCGTCACTGCCTGATAATGTAATGTTATCTATATTTCCATACCATTTAGTAATCGCAAACCCATACAATTCAAGAGATTTGTTATACCCAATAGAAGTAATAAAGTTATTGTCTTCACTATATAAAGAATATACTTCATCAATTATGGCAGCAAGATTAAATCCATTTTCAGCATATCCCCCAGTTCCTTCAGGATAATTAAACTCTTCTATATTATATCTATTATCAGTTGTAACATTTCTGCCTGTCAGTAATATCATTTTAGTAAAATCTAAAAACAGATCATTAAAATCCATATTAACTGCTTCTTCTACAGCTTTTACACCAGAATATTCAGAAGCATATAATTTTTTAATTATGCTATCACCAAATCTGATTTGCAAATATCTTACAAAAAGATAGCTTAAGCCGTAATCCTGTGATTCATCATCAGTAATTAATGATATACCTTGATTTTTTGCAAAATAACCACCTATATAGCGTTCATGTGGAGCAGCATAGCCACAATAATATTCTGAAAGCATAGAAAGTCCTTCATTTAACCATGCATCAAGATTAGAGTTTAAACCAAGCCTGTATCGTGTATCAAAAAGTACCATGTGCTGAAATTCATGTATAAATGCAGCTTTTAAATCAGTCTGATATTTATTCCATTCATTTTTAAAATAATAATAGTTTATATAAAGCACATCTGCTTCATTAGATTTATATACAGCTGGTATATCCTGTGGAGCATATTTATCAGCAGATGAGAAAAAGCCAAATATATCTGGAGAAAAATTAGCAATTAAAAATGAAACTTTACCGTTGCTGTCAGTATCTGTTTCTTTTCCATAATAATGATGAATTATATTATAATCTTTATCAAAATCTGTTGTGATTGCAGTAATCTGCTCATTAGTTAAACTGTCAAGCCCATCCTGCATGAAAAAATATGCATTTTCAGATACTGCTATACATGTTGCACTAATTGTAGAATATGTATTATCATCTATATTTAACAAGTAAACACTTTCCCATTTTGTACCAACTTCTACTGTCTGCGGCATTGTCTTTTTTAAAACACTGCTGTTTTTATCTATTGGTTTGATATTGTTATTATAAGCATACTGCTGTAAATTTTTATTTAATTCATTTATGCTTTCTATTGAGCCTTTTTCCACATCAAATTTTTTATGAAATACAGGGTGTGTTGGTTTTATCTGCTGCCCATTTGCTGAAATACTGTATCTGTTTTTAATATGATAGTCTTCATTTACAGGATTACGAGCCTGATAGATTAGTGTGTTAAAAGTTTTACTTTTATCATAATTTACTTTATTTTCACCTAAAATAAGAGAATTTTCTGAAACAAATGGCGTAGTAAAGACATCCGATGTGCTAGTATCTTTATTATTTGTATTATTACTGCTGTTATCTGCACAGCTTAATAATACAAAAAATAATGGAATAATAAATAATTTTTTCATATAATACTCCAATGATATATAAAAATATTATAATATAATAAATGAAATATTCAAGTATGATTATAAATACAATACATATTTGTTACTGTATTTAATGATAAAGATAAGTAAAATTATAAAAATTAAATCATGATATGGATAGAATATAAAAAAGGCAGACTTTATAAGCCTGCCACTATATTATATTTAAAGGAAAATATTTTTAGTATGCTCTGCCGCTTCTTGCATTTGCCATAGCCATAAGTTTTTCTATTCTGTCATCTACTGCTGGGTGAGTAGAAAATAAACTCATCATTTTCTGACCAGAAAATGGGCTTTCTATAAACATATGTGCTGTTGCAGGTTTAGCTTCGTCCATTGGATGCATTTGTATACCGTAAGCAATTTTATGTAAAGCAGATGCAAGTGCTCTAGGGTTGCCGCAGAATTCTGCACCACGCTGGTCTGCAATATATTCTCTTGAGCGAGATACTGCCATTTGTATTAATGTAGCAGCAAGTGGAGCAAGTATTATCATAGCGATAGAGCCGATAATGCCAAGTGGGTTGCCACCTTCTTCATCACTGTTTCCACCGCCTAATATCATAGACCATTGGAAAATATCAACAATAGTCATAATAGTTCCTGCCATCATTGCAACGATTGTGCCTATTAAAATATCTTTGCCATAAATATGTGCAAGTTCATGGCCAATAACACCTGATAATTCGTCATCATCAAGCATATCCATTAATGTGTTTGTAACAGCAACTGCTGCATGGTTTTTATTTCTGCCTGTAGCGAATGCATTAGGTGTACCGCTCATAATAATATACACTTTTGGCATAGGAAGACCTGCACGAGTAGCAAGATTTCTAACTATTCTGTATAATCTAGGGTTGCTTGCTTCATCTACTTCCTCTGCTTTATACATTTTAAGGACCATTTTATCACTAAACCAGTATGAGAAAAAGTTCATACCTACAGCAAAAATAAGTGCTATAATCATACCTGTTTTGCCGCCGATTAAATTACCTATGAAAACTAATAATACAGTCATTAAGGTAATCAAAAAAACTGTTTTTAAAGTGTTTGCCGTTGTCATTTTATACCCTTTACATAATTTAATATCATCATAAGTGTGTACCACTTCCAATATAGTTACAAATATATTTAATAAAACTTTATATGCAATAATATTTAATATATCATACATAATTTTTACAAAAATGTAAAAATATGATAATATCAAATATTAATCTGGAGAAATTATTTATAAATAATAACTGGGTATATCATTGTTTGAAGTGGTGAATTTTTTTTAATATAGTCAGTATAAATTTCCTTATAAATTTCCTTGTATTTCATATTAAGTTTTTCTGCAGAAGCTGCTGCTGTATTATCCGCAGCAGTTATTTCTATATTAAATTTTTCAGATTAATGAATATCATTAAAATGAATAATCTGTAATGAAAAATTATCACTTTGCGGTATATCATTACTATTCTGACTGCAGCTGCAGACTAAAATTAATAAAATAAATACTGCATATAATATTTTTCATATAAATTTTAACCTAACAGTGAGCCTTTTTCTAATTTATAACCAGTTAAAAAGCTTTTAGTATCCATTCTTTTTTTGCCTTCAAGCTGAAGTTCTAATATTTTTAATGCATTATTTCCACAGGCTACAGTTATGCTGTCTTTTTCAATATTTATAACAGTGCCTGCAGCTGCATTGTGGTTACTTTCTACCACATCACTTTTAAATATTTTTACTTTTTTACTATCAAGCATAGAATAGCCTGCAGGCCATGGGGTAAATGCTCTAATCATTCTTTCTATCTTATAAGCATCCTGTGACCAGTCAATAAGTCCCATATCTTTATTCATCATAGGTGCTTTTGTGGCTTTATCATTATCCTGTTTAACTGGTGTAATGTTTTCAAACTCATTTAATGTTTTAATAAGCAGTTCTGCACCAGTAACTGCAAGTTCATCTGCAAGTTCTCCTGCATTTTTTTTCAGTATCGGAATTTTCGCAGTTAAAAGAATATCACCTGTATCCATACCAGCATCCATAAGCATAGTATCAACACCTGTTTCTTCTTCACCGTTCATAATTGCCCAGTTTACAGGTGCAGGACCTCTGTATTTTGGAAGAAGTGAAAAATGCACATTAACTGGAGCGATTTTAGGAATATCAAGCACATTCTGCGGCAGTATTTTGCCATAAGCCACAACAGCAAAAAAATCTGGTGATATACTTTTAAGTTTCTCCATAACTTCAGTATTATTTTTGATTTTTTCAGGCTGATATACATCTAAACCAACAGTTAATGCATACTCTTTTACAGGCGGAAACTGCACTGCCTGCCCTCTTCCTTTTGGTTTATCTGGCTGAGTAATAACTAATGGAATATCAAATCCATTTTCAACTAATGTTTTTAATGATGGGACAGCAATCTCAGGCGTCCCCATAAATACTATCTTTTTCATAAGTTAAGATTATATATTAAGACAATAATTTATCAAGAAAAAAATAACTGTTTTACTATCAGCAATGAATAAAATTAATATAAAATGCTCATAGTCATTAACTTTATACTATTTTGCTATATTTAAGTTTTTCTAAATAATATTTTTAAAAAATAACTTGATATCAGCAAAAAATTTTTGTTTAATATAAGATAATATGTATTGGGAAGGGCTATATATGTCTATTATAGAGAAACTGCGTATTAATGCAGGTAAAAAAAATAAATCTATTATTTTTTCAGATGGTAATGATGAAAGAACAATAAAAGCAGCTCATGAACTTATATCAAATAAACTATGCAGACCGTCATTAATAGGGGACAGGGAATATATTATGCCGATATATTCTAAATTAAACCCAGAAAGTGATTTAGATATTATTGATATAAATAATAAATCATATACAGAAACACTTGCTGCTCATTATTATGAAAAACGCAAATCGAAAGGGGAAACAATGGAAAGTGCTTTAGAAGCTGTTAAGCGTCCATGTTATTTTGGTGCTGTGGCTGTTGACTGCACTCTTTTTGACGGCTGTGTTGCAGGTTCTTTATCTTCAAGTGCGGAAGTGCTTCGTGGTGCTTTAAGAGGCATAGGTATTAAAAAGGGAATGTCTAAAATATCATCATTTATTATTCTTGAAACACCTTTAAAAGAATATGGCACTGATGGCGTATTTTTTATGGCAGATATTGCTATCAACCCATATCCTGACAGTATAACTTTAGCAGATATTGCAGTTTCAACTGCAGATACATATAAATTATTAATGGAAGATGAGGCTCGTGTTGCACTTCTTTCTTTTTCTACACTTGGCAGTGCAGAAGGTGAAAGTGTTGATAAAGCACGGGAGGCTTTAAAAATAGTAAAAGAAAACCGCCCTGATATTTTGATTGACGGAGAAATACAGTTTGATGCAGCTTTAACCTATGAAGTAGGCAGAAGAAAAGCACCTGAAAGTAAAGTTGCAGGCAGGACAAATGTATTTATTTTTCCAAACCTTGATGCAGGTAATATAGGTTATAAAATTACAGAAAGAATGTGTAAAGGTGCAACTGCAACAGGTCCAATATTACAGGGACTTGCAAAGCCTATGAATGATTTATCAAGGGGCTGCTCTTATATGGATATAGTTAATACTGCTCTTGTAACAATATTCCAGTCAGAGAATAAGTCATGATAACAACACTTCTTTTACTATCACTTGGAGTTATTGTTGGTATACTGGGGGCTATTTTAGGAATAGGAGGTGGTATAGTTATGGTGCCTGTTCTTACATTTTTATTTGATATGCCTGTGCATAATGCAATAGCAGTATCTTTAGTAGTTATCACAGCAAACAGTATGTCCACATCAGCAGTTTATTTAAAAACAGGTACTGCAAACCTGAATTTAGGTATAGCATTATCTATTGCATCAGTAGCTGGAGCTTTAATAGGCAGCAAAACTGCAGTTCATCTGCCGCAAAGCACAGTAATGATAATACTTGGTATTATCCAGTTTATTATGGCATATCTTACTTATATTAAAATGAAAAAAGGCTCTAAAAACCACAGCGGAGCAAATATCAGCAGGAAAAGTTTTTTCTATGGTGAATATAAGGATAAAGCAACAGGAGAGATAGTTAAATATAACCCTGTAAAAACTGGCTATAACTTTTTATTCAGTGCTTTTTCTGGTGTATTTTCAGGGCTCAGCGGTGCAGGTGGCGGTGCTATGATTATACCTGGAATGAACTTAATTTCAGATATTCCAATAAAAGCTGCAACTGCAACAAGCTCTTTTATTATTGGTTTTACCGCAGCAGCAGGCAGTATTGTATATATGCAGGCAGGATATGTTGATGTAAAAGTGGTATGCTCTATAATATTAGGTATATATGCAGGCACAACAATAAGTATGCGTTATTTTTCAAAAATAACTGATAAAAAAGTATCATATCTTTTGATAGCTCTGCTTTTATTAGTAGCTTTTCAAATGCTTTATGAGGGAGTAAATTTACTTGACTGAGGTTAGAAACATTGTAGCACTTTGTATGAAGTATATGTTTTATTTTATACTTTTTATGATACTGCTTTCTTTTAGTGTAAATATATTAGAATACTTTGATATAAGGTTTATATCAGTTAAAAGCGAGCAGCTGTTTTTTATTTCTGCTTTGCTTGTATGTATTTCACCGTTTTTATGGACACTGCTTTTTATGACAGGATATTTGTTTAAAAAATCATATAAAGCAGCACTTATGGGGCTTACACTTCTTATTATGCTTATTCTTTCATTTGTAATGAAAAGTATAGGGTAGGATAAATTACTTTTTAGATTTATTTGCCATCATTTTTAAAATGGCGGCTTTATCCTGCTCTCTAATCATAATAATATTAACACCAGCTTCTTCATTGCTTCGCCATATTATTTTACCAATAAAGGAGCTGAATGATGGTGTTTCTGGCAGTGATTTAAAACTCATGCATTTAAGACATTCTTTATCTTCAAGAGCATGTTTAGTTCTAAATTCTAAAATATTGCCTTTTTTAAGAATATTATGGTGGCGTACTGTCATAGAGTTTGCAGACATACTTACAACATCAATAGTAAAACACTGGCCATAGTCCAGAGTTTCTGTTTTATCATCATAAGAAATAAGTGGCAAAACGCACATTTTTGTTTTTATTGGAATATGCCCAAGCCGTTTTGTTCTGAAATTAAATAATCCCCTAAACAATGGAAAATGCTCCTTTTGTATATGTGTATATATGTTGAATATATAGCATAAGTTTTTTAATTTGTAATCATAAAAATATAAAGTAAATGAAAAAAATAAAGTTATCGGATATAATATACTAATAATAAAGGAATAAAAAATATTTTTGGAACAGATGTTCTGCTCAAAAATATATAAGAGCAGAACAATTTATTATAATACTTTTTTATTTATAGCCGCCTGCAGCCTGTAAGAGACCTAAAATATCATTAGAGCCTTCATTATATGCTATTAAATAAGGTGAAACACCATCATTATTTTTTTTGTTAGGGTCAGCTCCTGCAGTTAAGAGCAGTCTAACCATATCAATATTTTTTAATTTAGCAGCCCATATAAGAGCAGTATCTCCATTTTTATTTGCAGCATTAACTTCTGATTTTGCTTTTAATAAAGTATCTACCATTGCTGCATCTGCAGAAGTAACCGCAATAATTAATGGTATATTTCCAAGGTTATTTCTAATATTTACATCAGCACCATTTGCAATCAGGCTTTGTGTTAAGTAAAGGTAATTGTTTGCAACGGCAGTAAATAATGGTGTATTGCCTGTATTTTTATCTCTTGCATTTGGATTTGCACCCATTTTAATTGCATTAACTGCACCATCAGTATCATTTCTTGCAGCTTTGTCAAATAATGCAATAGATGCATCATCAAATGTTTTCATATTCTGTCCAAGTATTCTTTGAAGCTGAGCAAATCCGTTATCACGAGCTAAATCAAAAGCAGTTTTATCCTCTTTATTTTTAATTTGAATATCTGGTTTATGTTTTAAAAGCTCCCTTACCATTGGAGTATCCCCTGATAATGTGGCAGTCATAAGAGGAGTATTACCCATAGGGTCTTTTGCATTAACATCAGCACCTGATTTTATTAAATCATTAGTAATATCTGTATTTCCCTGCTGCACTGTCATCATAAGCGGTGTGTAGCCTTTTCTGTTTTTTACATCAGGATTTAAGCCTTTTGATAAAAGGTTTTGCAGTGTATATTTATTGTTCTCTACAGCTGCTTTCATAACTGCACCATCACCTTTATTATCAACAACTGTAGGATTTGCTCCTTTTTTTATTAAATTTTCAACTGTTTTTGTGTTACCTGTTCTTGCAGCTATTAAAAGAGGTGTTTCACCGTCACTGTTTCTGTCTTCTAATTTTGCACCATTATCTATTAATAAGTCAGTTACATATGTATTAGGAGAGGCTGCTGCATACATTAATGGAGTATTACCGCCATTATCTCTGTCATTTACAGGAAGCCCTGCTTTCAAAAGTCTGTTTACTGTATCATAAAGCCCATAGTTTGAAGCAGTATGTAAAGCTGACTGGTTGTTTTTATTTTTATGTTTTACATTAATTCCTTTATCAAGTAAAAGATTTGCAATATCTTCATCCCCATTTCCAATAGCTGCAATTAATGCATTATCTAAAGTTTCTGGATTTAATTCATTAATATTTGCGTTATTGTCTAAAAGTTTTAAAAGCCTGTCATACTGACCGTTTGTAGCAGCAGTTATCAATGGCTTGTCTAAAACAACAGCATTTTTATTGATTTTATTAAATGTTTTATCCCCTTCAACTTTTGGAGTGTCCTTTGTTGCTGTGTTATAAGAATACATATATTGTGGCTGGTTTGCTAAATCTAAGTCATTAAGTAATATAAGATGATTTAATTCTTCTTTATTATATAAAGCTGAGGCATCAACAGCTATCATTTTAGCAAAGCCTTTATTATTTTTACCAGGAAGCAGTTCTTTTAATATAAATGCATCCTGTGGAGCAAATTTGCTTAAGTATGTTTTTACATCATCCTGCGGCATTTCATAAACACCGCCGCCTGCAAAATCAATAATAATACCAAAGTCTGAACCATTTGAAGAAAGAGGTTTGCTGCTGAAAGCATTCCAGCCGTTAATATCGTTATTCAGTATTACTGGAACAGAAGATGAGCCGATTTTTTCAAAGGTTAATGAGATATTTTTCTTATCCTGTGGAAGTCTGAAAAAAACAGGCAGATTTGCTTCTTTTTTATTTATTTTATATAAAAAAGTTTCCT
>CAJUJZ010000042.1 GCA_910586745.1 uncultured Mucispirillum sp.
ATAATGGAATAAAAATTTGTGCGTGGTATGACTATCAGATTACCTTTTTCAAGTTTTATATCAGCATAAGAATCAGCAGATAAAAGTCCCCCGGGTTCATCCCCTTGAATGCCGCCAATAATAAGCATAGTAGGACCATCCTTTCTGCCATATATTTTATAAACTTCAAGCTCATGATTTGTGCCTGTAAAAAATACTTCTTTTATAGTATCTGGTCTTTTTACATCTGCATATAAAAATTCTGCTATAGAAAATAAAATTACTAAACTATAAATTAATACTCTCAAATTTCTCTCCATATTTCAGACTTAATTTTAAAAAATGATGGACAGCCTGAAAGAGTTAATATTTTTTTGCCTTTATCGCTTACACTGCCAGATGAATATTCCTGTATAAATTCCACTCTGTATTCACCACCTGAATAAGACCATTTAATGTTTGATATATTAAGTGATATTTTTTCGCCTTGTGAAAAAAGTGTAGTTTTTTTTGATTTCCACTGATTATAGTTTTCTTTATCTGTTTTAAATTTTATATCATAATTAGCCATATATTTTTCTATATCCTGAGCTTTCCATGATGCAGCCCAGTTTTCCACAAAGGATTTAATTTCATTATTAAGTTCTGGTGCTTTTGCAACAGGCATAGAAGATGTTTCTTCACTGATTAATTTTAATCTGCCTTCTTCTTTTATAAAATAATATTTTTTATTAGTATATGTAGAAAGGTTTGCTGCACAGTAATACTGGTTTGTATCAAATACAGTATAGTTATCATCTTTCATAAATACTTTTGTATTATCATTGCGAATAACTTTATCTGGATATATATTCATTAAGTTTACTTTATTATTAGTATAGCTTTTATAAGTTGCACCACCGTAAGTTTTAAATTTGCTGTGCACTAAACTTTTAAAAGCTTCTTTATCATTATCCTGCCATGCAGTAATAAATGATGTTAATACTTCAAGCTGCTGATTTCTTATTGTATTATAATCTTTTTCATCAGAATACACTAATTTTTCTGCAATAATAACTGGTGTAGTGATAGATACATTATCGTATAATAAACCAAAGTTAGTATTATTCATAGCAACACAGCCTTGAGTATAAGTTTTATCTAAATCAGGCTTCACACCATGCAGCCATATACCACCGCCTGTTTTTTTCTCTATTTTATCAACAATATTAGGATAATTTAATGGAAATGAGCCTGCACCATATATTAAAGCATAGTCGCCGTATCTTTTTACAAGCTCATCGCCAGATGAGTATGATACAACGAAATATACACCTTCTGGAGTTTTTTCATCGCCCTGTTTTACTTTATTGCCATCCACTCTGCCTGTAAGAATAGGAAACTCTTTAATTACTTCCATACCATCATTATTAAGAACTGCAATATAGAGCCTTTTAAGAGATTTATCCACAAGCACAATATGAATTAATTCTGCATTATCAGAAGATAAGTTTACAATGGTATTTTTGCCAAGCCTGCTTTTTGCTTCAGGTGCTTGAGAAGCTATCATTTGCTGAGATACATCTTCTGCACTACTTTTTGCATCATCAGGTACTTCTTCATAAGCATAGCTGATACCAAAAGATAATACTAATGCACATAAAATACTGCATAATACTTTCATTATTTTTGTCACCATTCTATATTTTTCCCATATAAAAAATATCTGTCTAATTTATTCTTTAATATGCTGTCTACTTTTTTAGCATAGCCAACAGGTATATTATTAAAAAATAAAAGTTCATTATTATAGTTATCATTACAGGATATGTCAAACCCTTTCAAAAAATTTTCTGCCCAATCTGCAGAAATATTATATCTCATATTATCTTCTGTAAAAGAACCCCACTGCCATACACTCTGACATGATGGCTCAAAAAGTCTGCCTGTATCTTTATATATATTTAAACCACGCCTTTTAAACCTTACTTTTTTAAATATTTCTGGGGCAGTTTCTATATATCCCCGTCTGTCATATTTGCTGATTGAGATATGTGAATGAGAAAAGGATGGATAATATTTTTTAAAGAAATCTTTTTCCTTATCTTTAAGTTTGGTATTTATAAAATCATAAGGCACTAAAGTACCCTTTTTACGAACTGCTGCAGCAAAAAAGCCGTCTATTTTATCAGTATCAGGCATAATGCGTGCAACATTCTCATCTATATGGCTGATTCCAGATATTCCTTTACCATAATTATTACCAGCAGGAAGAAGCTCTGCATTATCAAATTCATCAAGCAGATATTTTATAACATATTCATTTTCTTCTAAACTTAAAGTGCAGGTAGAATAAACTAATACTCCCCCTTCTTTTAAGCATAAAAAGGCTGACTTTATTAACTGACGCTGTAAATCTGCCATTCTTTCTACAAGCTCTTTATTCCACTGTGCCTGCACAGTCTTATTGCGGAAGATTTTATTTTCATTAGAACATGGTGCATCAAGCAGAATGCCATCAAAAGAATTTTCAAAAATATTGGGTAAAAGTCTGCCATCCATAGAAACAGTCTTTACATTATACGCCCCATATTTTTCCAGATTAAAATGAAGTGATTTTAATCTGCTTGCTGATATTTCATTAGCTACTATTACACCTTTCCCGTTACTCATATCAGATAATGCACATGTTTTGCCACCGGGAGCAGAAGAAACATCAAGCATAACAGGGTTTTCACACATATAAGACATTAATATTTCTACTGGTGCAATAGATGATGGATTCATAATATATATACCGCCAGTCTGAAAAGAAATGCTCTCTACTATCTTATCAGCATTTTCTACAGCCTTATATACATTATCATATTCTTCAAGCTTTTCTAAAGTGCATATATTATTAAGTTCTGTTAAATAAGCAATATTTCTTGATGACTGCACACGAATATGGCGTGATTTTGGGCATTGCAGCCCATATTCAAAATCATCATACTTATCTTTTAATAAAGGCTTATACTCTGCCCTGAAACGCTCTAACCAATTATTTTCCATAGCATACACCATATTAAATTAATAAAATTTATGCAAGGGAAAAAGCATAATAATTTAAACAAATACTTTATTCTCTAAATATTTTTAATACTTACTCAAATACTTATTTATATAAAATCTGACACTACAGAATTTCTTGGAATATATAGACTTACTTTAAATTGTTTTAGCTGTTCTTCAAAATTCTTATAAGTATTCTTATACTTTTTTATAACATTGTTTTTTTGCTTATACAAAATTTTTACAGTGCCTCTTATCATCAATACCTGTTACAACAAAAGAAATATATTTCTTTGCTGACTGTGGTAAAAGCAGAGAAAATTATAAGCAGAAAACAGAGAAATTCTTAATAAACAAGGCTGTATAAATTAATTAAAATAATATAAAAAAAATTATCAAAATTACCACAGGATTGATTATATTAATATCCTGTGGTTTATAAAAATTTTGCAATACTTTCATATTATTTCAATTTTTCATTATAAAGTCATATAATTTAAACATTTTACAAGCATCTATCCTCTATTTTTATAATATTTTTTGAACTTTTTCACATATCAAATGTTATACATATATATGGGGATTATATGAAATATTTTATAATTACATTAATAGTAAGTATTTGCATTGTAGATATATGTTTTGCCCAGACTACTATAAGAAGTAGAGATATTATTTCAAGAAGCAGCGGTTCAAGCTCCAGCTTTTCTGAAATAAAAGCCAGAACAAACCGTGATGCACAAATGAATAAAGTAAATAATGATTTAAATTTCTACAGAAGTAAAAATGACGGAGCTTCTAACCAAAAAGTTATGGAGCTTGAAAGACAGAAATCAAAAATAATTAATGTTAAATAATTAATTTTCTTTAATTAAAAAATAAATATTTTAGCATAAAACTCATTCAATATTCTTTTCCTCAATCGATTAAATTATGCATTATCCCCCTTTTTAAAGGGGGATAAAGTGTAATTTATATTCTAAACCTGCTTACAAGTGTTTTAAGCCGTTCTGCCCTTTCCTGTAAGTGATTAATAGTTAATACTACCTGCTGGGCAGCTGCATCACTTTCTTCAATACCTGCTGATATACTTTGTGCTCTATCTGAAACTTTCTGCATATATTCATACTGCCTGTTTACTTTATCTGCTGCACTTTCTGTGTCATTTACTGCTTCATATACACTTTGCACCACATTATTAAATGATGATGCTGTTTCACCAATCATATCAACACCTGCAGTTACTGCTTCGCCAGAAGATGTCATTTCTTGTGATGCTCTGCTGCTTTCCTGCTGAAAAGATATGATAATAGCTTCTATCTCACCTGTTGCATGCTGAGTGCGTTCTGCAAGCTTTCTGACTTCATCTGCTACAACTGCAAAGCCTCTACCTGCTTCCCCTGCTCTTGCTGCTTCTATTGCCGCATTTAATGCAAGCAGATTAGTCTGAGCTGCTATATCATTAATGACTGTTAAAATATTTCCTATTTTAGTTGAACTTGCAGCAAGCTCATCAATAGTGGCTGAAAGTGATGATGTTTTAGACTGAATATCAAGCACATTTGTTCTTACATAATCAAGCTGTGATGCACCAGCTTTTGTCATATCCTGAGAGTTATTCATAA
Organism: uncultured Mucispirillum sp.; assembly: GCA_910586745.1. GTDB lineage: Bacteria > Chrysiogenota > Deferribacteres > Deferribacterales > Mucispirillaceae > Mucispirillum. The sequence goes on from CAJUJZ010000042.1 coordinate 4,635, forward strand.
CTATTAAGCAGCTTTTAAGTTCTTCTGATGACTGTTGAGAAAGCTCCCTTATATCATGAATATTTTCTGCCATTTCAGAAATCTGTTCAGATTGAGAAGCAAAAGTGGCAGATAATTCTTCCATTGTGGCAGAAAGCTGATTATTGCCGCTGGCAACTTCCCCTGCTGCCTCTTTTACTTCGCCTACTATTTCATGTACATTATTCATAAAAGCATTAAAACTTACTGCAAGCTCATTTAATTCATCTTTATTTTTTGCAGAAAGCCGTATAGTTAAGTCACCATCGCCTTTAGTTAAGTTTTCCACATGGGCAATAAAGTTTTTTAACTGTTTTATAACACTAAAATATAAATATATAATACCTAAAGCACCTGTTATAATAGTTATGATAAAAAGAATAACTGATACAGCCATTGCTTTCTGCAAAGCAGAAGTTGAATTACTGGAAGATGTTTCTACAAGATTGTATACTATAACACCTAATTTATCGTTCATTTCCCTTATTTTAGCAGCATATAAAAAGCGTAATTTTTCCTTTTCTGCAATTTCTACTGCAATATTCCTTATTTCCTGATATGTTTTTTCAGCATCTGTAACAAACTTCTTTATTTTCTGCAGAGATTCTGCTATATCTTTGTTTTCTATATTAGGTGCAAGCCTTGATATTATTCCATTTATGCGTATAAATGTATTTGGTATATTTTCAAGCATATCCATATTTTTTTCTTTTAAAGCCATATATGATGATGTTTTTATAAGAGTAGAAAGAGAATATATATTCTGCATGCGGGAAATATATTCCTGGTCAATACCTTCATCTTTTGCCTTTTTCATTATTTTCTGAGCTAATGCGGCAGCATTATCAAGAGATTTATTCATTTTCTGCATAGCAGCAGTATTTGATTTAATCAGTTCAAGATTATCTGATATTGTAGAAGTAAAATCCTGCACCAGCTTATAATGTTCATCAATAAGTTTATTTGTTTCTATGTAATATTTTTTATTTTCTTCGGTTGTAACAAATAATTTATAATCATCTGCATTTTTCTGCAGAGTTTTTATAAGATTTTGAGCATTATTAAAAAAGTTCTCATTTAGACTGACTGCATAAGATAATACATTTACTTGTAAAGTAAGCGTATTAAAGGAAAGTGTTTCCATCTGCTTATAAGCATTAATATAATTTCTGCCTATTGTATCAGAAGTTTTTGCTGCAGTGTATTCTGAATATATGGCAAAAGCACTGTTTAAAAATGCAAAAGCCAGCACACCGCATATAGATATAATAATTTTATGAGCAATAGTTAGTTTCATATTTTCTCCCTCCCCAACTATTTTTATAAACATCATTACATACTTAACAGCTACCTCTCTAAATATAATACTAAATTTACCTTTTTATTATACCTTGAAAAATATAATATTCAACTACTATTTTGTGTTTTTATAAAGATATATGAAACAAAGCATTATATAATATATAGATGTTTTGGCACGCAGCTTGCTATGAAAAAAGCGGAGGCGATATTATGAAACGATTAATAACAATTATTTCTTTAATAGCACTTATTAGTGGCTGTAACTCAGTAGGCGGTGCAGTTGCAGTTATTAACCCATTAAACTTTACTACAACAGGTTTTTATCCTTTACTAATTATTGGCGAACTGGAAACTAACCTGTCATCACTTGTTATTGATAAAACAAGAGCAACAGTAACTGATTTTAATGTAAACCCATTTGAAGTTTTACCTGAAAAATCATTGGTATATGTTATGCCTGCTATTATTACAAAAAGCTATCAAAAAACTTATGATACTTATTACAGCTCACTTATCAGCAGATATTTACAGATGAATAACTTTGCAGTTATTACTAATGATATATCAAAAGCTGATTTTATATTAATGACAACTATTGCAGAATCTCCTGAAAGAAGAACTGGGACAAATTCATCAGTTATCTCTATAAGCATTATGGAGCAGGATGAAAGAGCAGTATTTCACTCTAATGTAGTAGTAAACAGTAAATCTGATAAAAACTTTTACTACTATCCATCTAAAGCTGCAAGACCTGTGCAGGAACTTACTTTATTAGGTTTTGAAGAATTATTTAAATCAGGGCTTCCACAAGCTTTTGGAATAGTGAGGTAATATCATGCAAAACGGATTATATACAGCAGCAAGCGGACTTTTAATGCAGCAAAACAGAGTTGATTCTATTTCAAACAACTTAGCAAATATGAATACTAATGGTTATAAAAGAGACAGAGCAGTTTTTTCCGTATATAGACCAGAAGATAAAAGATACCCACAGAATTTTATAAGAGAATCTCATTATAATAAAACTATAAATACAGCTGTTCTTCTTCATGAAAACTCTGCAAACTTTGAGATGGGACATATTAAAGAAACAGGCAATAAATTTGATTTTGCTATTCAGCAGGATAATGCTTTCTTTGCAGTAGATACTCCTTGGGGTATAAGATACACAAAAGACGGTGCTTTTACTATCAATAATAATGGTGAACTTGTTACAGCAGAAGGCTATAAAGTAATGAGCAGAAATGCCCAAGGAACTGCAAATATTGTTGTTGACCAAAATGCTAGATTTGAAGTGGATAAAACTGGCACGATTTATGCTAATGGTATAGCAGGAGACCAGCTTATGATTGTGGAGTTTGATGATGTTCGTCAGCTTCAGAAAGTTGGGAGAAATCAATTTGCTGCAGTAGATATAGAACCAACAGATGCAGATAATGCAGGTGTAAAACAAGGCTACATTGAGGAAGCAAATGTAGACCCGATTGCAGAAATGGTTCGTATGATTGAGGCATCAAGAGGTTATGAAATGTATGCAAAAGTAGTTCAAACTCATGATGAAATCAGTCAGAAAGCAGCATCACAGATTTTGACACAATAGTATTATTGTAAGGAGGCAATACTATGGTTCGTTCACTTTGGACAGCAGCTACAGGCATGCAGGCTCAACAAATGAATATTGATAATATGTCAAACAATTTGGCGAATGTAAACACACATGGATTTAAAAAAGGCAGAGTTTTATTTCAAGACCTTTTGTATCAAGACATTAAATCAGCAGGTGCAGTAACAGCAGCAGGTATTAACCATCCATCAGGTATTCAAATGGGTATGGGGGTTGCAACAGTTGCAATTCAAAAAATACATTCACAAGGTAACTATGATAACACATATAATGAACTTGATTTAACTATTGAAGGTGATGGATATTTTCAATTAACATTACCTGATGGTAACATCGGATATATTAGAAGTGGTGCATTTTCTATTGATGCAAATGGTGATGTGGTATCTCCAGAAGGCTACCTACTAGAACCGGGTATAAATATTCCTGATAATGCTTTAAGAATATCTGTATCAAGTGATGGTATCTTTTCCGTAAAAATACCGGGTGAAGATGAAGAAACAGAATTAGGGCAAATTGAAATAGCACGGTTTATAAACCCAACTGGTTTAGCTTCAATTGGGGAAAATATATATCTTGCAACAGGTGCATCAGGTGCTGCACAGGTTGGCATTCCATCAGAAGATGGATATGGAAAAGTAAAACAACACTTTTTAGAAACAAGTAATGTGCAGATGGTTACTGAAATGGTTAATATGATTACAGGTCAACGAGCTTATGAAATGAACTCAAAAGCAATTCAAACAAGTGATGAAATGCTTCAAACAGTTGCCAGCTTAAAACGATAAGGCGGTGTAATATGAAAAAATTTCTACTTATTGTATTAATGCTGATTTTTAGTGCAGGTTATTCATTTGCTTATAAACATATAACAATTAATGAAGACTGTGTATATCTTGATGAACTTACTGCAAGCCATATTCCACACAACAAAGTAGAGTGCGGTATAAAGGCAGGAAGTGAAAAATTAATTACAAAAGATGTTATTCAATCACATTTAGACAGTGCAGGCATAAAAGGTACAGTTTTAAATGATGTGCTTGTGGCTAGAGAGTGGGAAAAACTTTCCTATGAAAAAGTTGCCGAATATATAAAAGCTGAATATAAAAAAACATATCCTGATATGAAAATAATTGTAGACCAGATTAGAATATCAGAAGATATTTATGATAATCCAGATATTAAAATGAATATATCATGTGATACTTCAAAACTTGGAGGTGGATATGCTCAAATTAAACTTGATAATAATAAATATCAAATCTACTATTATGTAAAAGGTTTTAAAGATGCTTATGTTACTACTGAAAGAATAAAAGCTGGGGACAGTCTGGCAGGAAAAATTAAAAAAGTAAATGTAGAAGTTACTAATTTAAAAAATGAACTTGTTGATAATGCTGAAAGTTTAGCAGCATCAAGAGCAGCACCTGCTGGTAAAGTAATAACAGCTGATATAGTTCAGGAAAAACCAGCACTTAAAAAAGGTGAAGCAGTTAAAATTGTAGTATCAAATGGTATACTCCATATTGAAACTCAAGGTGTAGTAGAAGAACATGCTATGCCTGGAAAACAAGTACTTGTTAGAAACTTAACATCACAAAAAATAATAAGCGGCAGCTATATAGGAAATGGTATAGTTAAAGCCGATTTTTAATACGAATATAAAAGGCACAGGAAGTGCCGTCGCGTAGCGTAAGCGATAGGCGAATTTATTTTGCCAGAGCGTGTTTTAAAAATTTTAGGACAAAATTTTTAATAAAAATATAAAATGCAGTGAATATAACATTTTTACCTCCTTACTATTGCCTGAGTTATGGTTATTTCGCTTCCCATTATTTAAATGACTGTAATTTCAGGCAGGTTTCTCTTATCTTATTAATCTTTGTTGGCATATCTTTTGCTTATATATTTGCAGGAAGATATTATATTTAGGCGGTGAATATATGAAAAAAAATATTTTATTATTAGCAGTTATGATTGCAGTCCTTTCAGGATGTGCTTCAAAAGGTTATAATGATGTAATTACTTCTGTCCCATCATCTGGGTATAAATCAGAAATAGAAGCATATAAAATGCAGGAAGCTGAAATGAATAAACCAAACCCTTCCTTATGGTCAGATGTTGGCTCAAGCGGCACTATATTTTTAGACTATAAGGCAAGAAGAATTGGTGATGTTGTAATTGTAAGAATTGAAGAAGCTTCTTCTGCTTCTAACTCTACAAATAATTCAGCATCTAAATCTACAACTTATAATGCCAGCATTACAGCAATGCTTGGACTGCCTACAAATATGGGTATAACTAATTTCTTAGGCTCAGGTGCAGCATTCCAGCCAACTATTGCAGCCACAACAGGCAATAACCATCAGGGGCAGGGTTCAAGCAATAAAGCAGATTCTTTCACTGCAACTATTGCAGCAAGAATTGTAGATATTATGCCATCTGGAAATTTAGTAATTGAAGGCAACAGAGAAATAATTATTGACCAGGAAAAACAAACTATTACATTAAAAGGTATAGTCAGACAGAAAGATATAGACGCAGCAAATACTGTATCATCAAGTGCCATAGCTGATGCTCAAATCACTTATACTGGTGCTGGTGCATTATCTCAGGCAACTAAAAAAGGCTGGCTTGGTAAAATTATAGATGTTATCTGGCCATTTTAATTAACATAAATTTTCATTTACTTTCATACATACTCATTTCTTACTTATAATACCTGCTTAAGATAATTAAGCAGGTCAATTTATTATATGTAAAAAAGATATTACTCTAAAAATCAGATGATTATAAGCAGTTGCTTTTAAATTTGATATGCACAGCGATATTTAGTTGAAAATACTGCTTTATTTATTTTCCTTTATTACTCTGCATGGACTGCCTGCTGCTATTACATTTGAAGGTATAGATTTTGTTACAACACTTCCTGCACCTATAACTGTATTATCACCTATTGTTACATTAGGGCATATTATTGCTCCGCCGCCTATCCATACATTATTTCCTATTGTTACTTTTTCTGTAAAAGTATGCCAGAATTTTTTTCCATTTTCATCAATATAGTATCTGTCTTCACTTCTAACAGGATGATTTGCTGTATAAATTTTTACATCTGGGCCAATCATTGCATATTCGCCTATTTCTATATATCCAGTATCTAAAAATGAGCAGTTATAGTTAATAAAAGAACCTTTGCCTAAAAATATATGTCTACCGTAATCACAGTTAAAAGGTGCTAAAATATCTGCATCTTCGCTGATACTGCCAAGAAGTTCTTCTAATATTTTACGGTGGTTTTCTGCATCATTAAAATCAAGATTATTAAATCGAACTGTAAGATTTTTTGCTTTTGACTGTTTTGCCCAGCAGTCTTTATCTCTACCGTCATAATAGTTACCTGCAAGCAGTTTTTCATATTCTGTCATATTATTTCTCCCATTTTATGCAGATTATATAATATTACATAATTTATGCAATATCTGATAATGTAAATTATTTGCTTGATACTTTCACCGACTGTATTATTTGCCGCACTGGATTCTATATATACTAAACTGGATAGTTTCTAAATCTTTTGGAGTAAGTTTGTAACCATTAGTGCATTTGCCACTGACTGCATAATCATTTTCAAAATTAATTACAGCATATACTTTGCCATCAGCAGAATATTTTACCGCTTTGCCATACTTTATGCCTTTTACATAGTCTACAAATAAAAATGGTCTGCCTGTCTCTTTATCAAATACTTTTAGTGTGCCATTTACACTGCCGTCATCAAAGGGTATTTCTTCAGTAATTATGCCTTTATCTGTATATGACCTTTCATAACCGTGTTTTCTGCCCATTTTATACATTCTTTCTAATTTTATTTGCCCATCATGGTAGTATTTTTTGGCAGGTCCTTCCTTATAATCATTTTTATAAGAAAATCTTGCAGCTAATATGCCATCTATATAGTAATCTTTTCTTATCCCGTCTACTCTGCCGTTTTTATATGGTATTTCAGATTCTATGCCGCCTATTTCATAATATATTTTTTCAATACCTTCTATTTTATCATTTTTATATGGTGTAGCCCTTAATAATGCACCGCTTGGAAAATATCTTTTTTCAACCCCTTCTCTTTTGCTGTTTTTATATGGTGTTGTTTCTTCTATAAAATCATCATAATAATACATAACAGATGTGCCTTCTATTTTTCCATTTTTTATTGGAAATAAGACATCTCTATTATCATAGTTTTTAAGACAGGCAGTGCCTGATGTGTTTACAGAATTATATACTTTGCCTTTACGCATTTCTGTTAACTCTTTTTTAGTGATAATAAAATCACACTTTGAAGCACAAAGTGGAATATTAGGAAAAATGAAAAGAAAAAAACACAGTAAAAATGTGCCTGATAATTTAGAGCAGCTCATCACTGCCCTTTATTATCATCATTTTTAATTAAAACTGTGCCAAGAGAATCTATTTGAACATTATCTGCCACTTCAGTATGGGCTATAATATTTAAGCTAGGGGAATATTTTTCCACAAAGCGTCTCATAGCAAAGCGAATAGGCTGAGATACAAATAAAACTGGTGGAATACCTTTTGCTGTAACTTCCTCTGTTTTATCCATAAGCCCTGTTAAAATTTTCCTTGCTGTTGCAGGGTCTATAACAATCTCTTTGCCCTCATCTGATGGGTGCATATTTTTAATAATAAGCTGCTCAACAGGCTGAGGGAGTGCAAATACATAAAGTTTGCCGTCTTGTGCTAAAAGACTTTCTGTAATCTGCTTACGCAGTGCAAAACGAACTTTTTCAGTCAAATATTCTATATCTTTATTCATAGTGCCGTAAGTTGCAAGAGATTCTAAAATAGTCTGTAAGTTTCTAATTGAAACACGCTCTTTTAAAAGGTTCTGCAGCACTCTATTCAATGTACTTAAATCTAATATGCCAGGCACAACATCTTCAACAATTTTTGGGTGTTTTTCTTTCAGTTTATCAAGCAGGTCTTGAGTTTCCTGTCTGCCTAACAGCTCATATGAATTTTTCTTAATAACTTCTGTCAAGTGTGTAGCAATAATAGTTGCAGGGTCCACAATAGTATAGCCTGCAATTTCTGCCTTTTCTTTTTCTACTTCATCTACCCATTTTGCAGGAAGACCAAATGCCGGCTCTTTTGTTGGAATACCATTAATATCATCCATTGGACCTGCTGGATTCATAGCCATATATCTGTCAGGCATAACATTGCCTTTTGCAGTGCGGACACCACGAAGCAGCACTACATATTCATCTGCATCAAGCTGTAGATTATCCCTTATCCTGACAGGTGGAACAATAAAGCCCATTTCAAGAGCTATTTGGCGTCTGATAGATTTTATTCTATTTAAAAGTGTGCCGCCTTGAGCTGCATCAACAAGTGGAATAATTCCAAAGCCGATTTCAAGCTCCATTGTATCCATTTCAAGCAGCTCTTTAACTTCTTCTTCCTCAGGTGCAGGTGGTTTTTCTTCTTCATTTTCACTGCTTTCTTCATCATCAAGAGTATCGCCTTTTTTCTCTTTACGCTGCATAAGATAACCTACACCAACAGCAACTAAACCAAGAAAAATAAAAGCAAGCTTTGGCATACCTGGCACTATTGCAAAGAAAAGTAAAAGACCGCCTGTGATAAAAAGCACTCTTGCCTGTGGAAAAAGCTGTTTTGTAAGCTGTTTTGCCAGTGAACCAGAATCGTTGCCTGCCCTTGTTACAATAATACCTGCAGATGTTGAAATAATAAGTGCAGGAATCTGACCAACAAGACCATCACCAATAGTTAAGATTGTATATGTAGAAGCAGCTTCAGAAATAGAAAGACCATGCTGCAGCATACCAAGTGCTAAACCACCAAGAATATTTATAGCTGTAATTATAAGACCTGCAACAGCATCACCACGGACAAACTTAGATGCACCATCCATACTACCGTAGAAATCCGCCTCCCTTCTAACATCTTCCCTGCGTTTTCTTGCCTCATCTTCATTAATAATACCAGCATTTAAGTCTGCATCAATAGCCATCTGCTTACCAGGCATAGCATCTAATGTAAAGCGTGCTGCAACCTCTGCAACCCTGCCAGAACCTTTTGTAATAACCATAAAGTTAATCAAAACAAGTATGATAAATACAATAATACCAACTGCATAGTTACCACCAACAACAAACTGACCAAATGCACGGATAATTTCACCAGCTGCATCTGGACCTTCATGACCATGAAGAAGTATTGTTCTTGTGGTAGATACATTTAATGAAAGCCTGAAAAGTGTTGTTAAAAGCAGAACAAATGGAAAAGATGAAAAATCAAGTGGTCTTTCTGCATATAATGATACAAGTAAAATAATTATACTTAAAGATATACTGACAGTAAGGAAAAAGTCTAATAAAATAGAAGGTATAGGTATAATCATTATAATAAGTATAAACATTACACCTAATGCCAAAGCAATATCAGTCTGCTTTGTAATTTTTTTCACAATGGATGATGCTGTGACCTTTGTATCTGCTGCCATATTTATCCTTAGAATATTTACTTACTAATACAGTATATATATCATAAAGCTGATTATATCCATATCTTTCTGATATTATATAAAATTTATATTATTTTTTCCATAAAAAAATAAAAAAGCGGGGTATATTTATACCCCGCTTTAAATTTAACTGAATTATTGACTAGTTTTAAACTGCTCAATTAAGTTTTTAAGCCTTTCAGTTCTCTGCTGAATATGACTTACAGTATTATTTACTTCATTTACTGCAGCATTACTTTCTTCAATACCTGCAGCAATTACCTGTGTATTATCCACAACTGTCTGAATTGTTGCATACTGCTCAGATACTGCATCAGCTACTGGGCTCATTGCCTGATAAAGAATTGTAACATTTTCTACTGCTTTTTTAATTTCATTTGTAACATTTGCAATGTTTGTTGTTCCATCCTGAACACTTACAACTGATTTATTCATAGCATTAGAAGCATTGTCTGCATCTCTTAACAGCCCACTGATAATATTTTCAATTTCTTTTGTAGCACCTTGAGTTCTTTCTGCCAGTTTTCTCACTTCATCTGCAACAACTGCAAAACCTCTGCCTGCCTCCCCTGCCCTTGCTGCTTCAATTGCTGCATTTAGTGCAAGCAGGTTAGTTTGGTTAGCTATATCATTAATTACATTTAATATATTACCTATCTGAGAAGAGCTTTCTGATAAATGACGGATAGTTTCTGAAAGATTAACTGTATCCTGCTCAATTACATTCATTTCTCCACTAACATTATCAAGTTTTTCAGTTTCCTGCCTTGTTGCATTTGCAGTATTTTCCAGTGACAACATATTTTCTGAAAGTGCATCGCTTGTTCTTTTTGAAATACCACTTACATTTTCCATTCCCTCTACCATCGAAGATACCTGTGATGACTGAGAGTTAAATGTAGCTGATAATTCTTCCATTGTTGCTGCAAGCTGATTATTAGCAGAAGCTACTTCAATAATTGAAGAACGAACTTCATTAACTATATTTTCCGTAGATTTATTTAAAGTATTTATAGCTTTTAAGATAAAACCAAGTTCATCATTATTATGAATCTGCAGTTTTACAGATAAATCTTTCTCTTCTGCCATTTTATATATTTCATTAGCAAACACACCAAGTGGATTTAATATTTTACGCAGTAAGAAGTAAAGAACTATAATTCCCATAATTGATATAACAAGGATAATGATGGCTATTTCTATGGCTAAAAGAGCAATATCTTTTGCAAGAGTATTTTTATCAACACCATAAAGAACAACAAAATCATAATCTTTTACAGGCATTACCTGACCCAGCCTTGTAGAGCCGCTAATGCTTGTATATTCTAACGGTTCACTGAAAACCATTGACCGTGTCTTAACTTTTTCATTAATATAGCTTGCAAGTGCAATGTCAAATAAATCTGTGATTTTTTTCATTAAAGATTCTTTATTTAAAGCAGAAGCAATAATACCGCTGTTATGAATAACATATAAACGACCATCTAAACGAGCATTTGGAAGGTTTTTTAAATACTGGTTTACATTTAAAACAAAGTCCACACTAATTAAGCCTTTAACTCCACCTTCTTTTTTTACAGGATATGTTATAGTTAAACATATTTCACCAGTAGTTGCATCCTGATAAGGTTCTGAAAAATATATATCATTAACTTTCATACCTTCAATATACCAGTCTCTTACTTTGTGGTCATAATCTTCAGTAATTGTATCAATTGATGCTGTATCAACAGTAAACTCGCCATCTTCATAGGCAAGTGATACATTCAATACCCCATTAATTTTTTTAAATTCTTCTAAAACAGCACTAAGTTTTATCCTTTCTTCATTTGGGTTAAAACTATTAACAAATGATTTAACAGCTAAACTTCTTGCCCTTAATTCTTCATAAACTATATCAGATAGAAATGAAGACACTCTATACTGTGTCAGTTTAGAAGTTGCAAAAATGTTCTGATAAAAAATATTATAACTTGAAATAATTGCAGCAATAGTAATAATTGTGATAATTACTGAAACAACAATTATTACTTTGCTTTTGATAGTAATGTTTTTGCCCATTATAATCCCCACATAACATATAATCCAAAATTTATTCAAATTATTTAATAACTATGATATAGGTAACTTTAAAAACACCTTATTACTATATTTACTTGACTCATATAT
>CAJUJZ010000043.1 GCA_910586745.1 uncultured Mucispirillum sp.
TAGAATTAAAAATATAACTTATTAATAAATATAGAATTATATAAAAATATGTAAAATTTTATTGATATTTAATATCAAAAATGTCTTGCAATATTTTTTAATATGGTATATATAACTGTTGAGAATATATTTCAATAAAATTTATCAGGGGATAGTTTAATGGAAACATTTCATAAGGATATTGAACTTATTAATCCAAAAGATAATATGTCCAAATATTTTGTTAATGAGAGCGATAATGTAATAGTAAATGCGTTTGAGAGAAAAACAGCAGTTCATGCAGGACTTATGGATAAATTTGCACCTGCTGAAAAAACTCAAAGTATCCTGCAGGAAGTTTTAAAGCAGGAAAGGAATAATAAAACTGCAGCATATATTAATGTGCCTTTCTGCGAAACTCACTGTTTATATTGTGCATTTTATAACCAGCCATATAGAAAAGAGCAAAGCAGAATTTTTACTGATACTTTAATAAAAGAAATTATGCTTTGGAAAGATACTAAAGCAGTAAACAGCAGGCCAGTAAATGCTCTTTATTTTGGCGGCGGCACACCTACTGCTTTAGAAGTAGAAGATATTAAAAGAATATTAAAAACATTTTATGAAGTTCTGCCGCTTGCTAACGACTGCGAAATAACTATGGAAGGCAGAATATCTAATATGACTAAAGAAAAAGTAGAAGTATATTTAGAAGCTGGTGTAAACAGGTTTTCACTTGGCGTGCAGAGTTTTAATACAGATTTAAGACGCTCTATGGGTAGAAGAAGCGATAGAGATACTATTATAGAAAGAATTAATATGATGAAAAGCTATAATCAATCTGCAATTGTGCTTGATTTGATTTACGGCTTTCCTAATCAGACTATGGATATATGGATAGATGATATTAAAACTGCACAAAGTTTAGAATTAGACGGGTTTGACTGCTATCAGCTTAATGTATTACCAAATACTCCACTTGGCAAGCGTATAGCAGATGGCTCAATAAACCCAGCATTAGATGTTAAAACTAAAACAGAATTTTTCCTTAAAAGTATAGAGTTAATGGAAGAAGCATTATACAGAAGATTAAGTGTAAACCACTGGCAGAGAACTACAAGAGAAAGAAATATTTATAACCAGTTTGCAAGAGGATATGCAAGCTGCCTTTCCTTTGGTGCAGGAGCAGGCGGTAATATTAATGGGTACAGCTATATGATACTTCGTGATTATAAAGGCTATATAGAAGCAGTAAACCATGGAATAAAACCTATTATGGGTATAAGTATTCCAGATAAAAACTATGCAATGTATAAAGAAATAGCAGAATCTTTTGAAAACGGCTGGCTTGATTTAAAAAGACTTGAAAATAAATATAATTATCCCCTTACATCTATTACAAAAGATATTTTAGACCAGTGGGAAAAAGCAGGGGTAATTATACAGAAATCTGGCAAAATTATACTTACAAAAGCAGGTCAGTTTTGGTTTGTAAACCTTTCTCAGCTTTTACAGGAATATATTAAGCTGACTATTTTATTTAATGAAAGCAGTTTTCAGGAAGAAATGGCAGGATAATAAAAAGTATGAAAAAAATATTATTTTCATTAGTTTTTACATTTTTCTTTTCTTCAGCTTTTGCAGATGAGCATATAGAAACTACTGCTGTAAAAGTTACTGCTGCAAAAGTAGAAAAAGAGCTTTTAGAAGTGCCTGCATCTGTTTCTATTATTACAGAAGAAGATATTAAGCAGTCATCAGCTAGAACTGTAGGTGAACTTTTGCAGGATATACCGGGGGTGCAGGTTGTAAATTCCGGCTCTCAGGGGCTTAAAAGAATATCATTAAGGGGCGAAGGTGTTAATAGAACATTAATATTAATAGACGGCCAGCAGATTGTGGAAAATAAATCAATGGATGGCACAGCTTTAATGATAGACCCTAATCTAATAGAAAGAATAGAAGTGATAAGAGGGCCTGCATCTGTTTTATACGGCTCTAATGCTATCGGCGGTGTAATAAACATTATTACTAAAAAAGGCGGCAAAGAACCAGTGGAAGGCTCTTTAAGCCTTGCATATAATGGAGCATCAGCAGGCCACAGCGAATCAGGCTCAGTATTTGGAAGCATCAAAGGATTTGATTACAGAGTAAGTGCATCTTATAACGAGCAGGGACAGTTACGAACACCTGTTGGACTTGTGCCATATTCTGCCTTTAATCAGCAGAATTACAGTGCATATCTTGCATATAATTTTAACCAAAACTATAAAATAGGTGCAAGCTATGATTATTTTGATTCAGATATTTCTTCCGGCAGTCAGGCAGAAGGCTATGAAAACTTTTATGTAGATTTGCCAGAATGGTCTCGCCAAAAAGCAGCAGTATTTTTTGAAGCAAAAAACACAGTTTCTTTTATGCCAAAAGTAAGGCTTGATGTATTTTACCAGCAAAGCCATAAAAAAATGCATAACCATGTAGAGATAGATCCTAATGTAGTTTATATGCCTGCTGTTATGGATAACTATGCAGATAACTATAATAACCAGTGGGGGCTGCAGCTGCAAAGCGATTTCTCTATATCAGACCATACATATATTATAGCAGGATATGAATTTTCTTATAATATTTTAGATGCAGATACAAATGTAGATTCTATAAGCTCACTTTCTCTTATGAATTATTATAAGCATGCTAAAAACTATGGATATGAGCAGATACATGCTTTATATGCACAAGGGGAGTCTTATCTGCCTTATGATTTTTCACTTCATTATGGCATCAGGTGGACTTATAACTATGCAAATATGGTAACTTCAGAAGGCACTCAGGTTTATAAAGATACTGGTATTACAAATATACTAGGGGAAGATAACTTAGGTCCAAAAGGCTCATCTTCTACAAATGCACCTGTTGTTGCAGCTGGTGTTATGTGGTCAGGTATTGATAATTTTAGTTTAAGGTTAAATTTTTCTCAAGGCTTCCGTTCGCCTAACTTACAGGAAAGGTATTTAATTTCATCTATGGGCGGAGGGACTATATATCCTAACCCAGATTTAAAGCCGGAAACAAGTAATAACTTAGAGTTAGGTGTCCGCTACAGCGATTATGGAGTATCTATTGATACTGTATATTTTGTATCAATTGCAGAAAACTATATTGCTCAAGTGCCTATAAGCACAGGCTCTACTGCCACAAAATATAAAAATGTATCAAACGCTTTAAGTCACGGGGCAGAAATAGGGCTTGCATACACTTCCCCAGTAGGCATTAAACCTTATGTAAATATGACTATCATGCAGAGAAGATATACAGATGATGGCGTAGAAACATGGAAAACTGGTGTACCGCTTGTTTCAGGTAGAGCAGGTATAATTTATATGCATACATTTAATAACTATGTTGATTTTAAAGTGGATTTATTCAGCCGATTTGCAAGCGAAACTGAAGACAGCCTTGATTCTATTCATGCAGAATTTTCAGATAATATTTATTATGCACCATGGGCTACTGCAAATATTGCAATATCTGTAGAGTTTGGTGAAAAAAGGCAGTACAGCTTATCAACAGAAGTTTATAACCTGCTTAATAAACTGTATCAGACTTCTGTAGATATTTATGAGCCTGGAATATATGGTGCAGTGAAATTTACTGCTAAATTTTAGGGGGGGGATATGCTGAAAAAATTAAAATATCACTGGACTATTGGGGAGCTTGTAACAATAGGTGTTTTTGCTGCAGCTGCAAAAGTAATAACTATGGTTGTAGCTTTAGCAGGCGGCGGTATGAACCCAGTTACTCTGCTTATTAAAAATTTAATATTTACTACATTTTTTATAGTTATGCTTTATAAAGTAAAAAAATCAGGCACTATGATACTTTTTACATTTGTATCTATGCTTATCTCTTTATTACTTATGGGTGCAGAAGCATCTACAGCATTAGGTATGTTTTTAGCATCTTTTATTGGCGAATTTTTTATTCTTATTTCTGGCGGTGCTTCAAAAAAATATGCAGCAGTTATTGGTGTTGCAGCCTTTGATTTTTCATACAGAGTTCTTTCATTATCTATTGCCTATTTAGTAATGCGGGAAACTCCAGAAATCGTGTATATGGTTATCCCCATTATAGCTGTTGGGTATGCTGGTGCGGTAATTGGTCTTTTTACAGGTGTTAAAGCAGTTAAGGAGTTAAGGTATGCAGGAATCGTTCGCAGTTAACAGTAATACTTTATATGATAATAAAGGGTTAAAAGGTATGAGCGGAGTAGATGTAAGAGCAAAGCTGATTATTACTTTTGGAACTTCTATTGCAGCTATTGCAATATCAAGTATTTATGCTCAAATTGTATTACTTGCAGCTTCTCTGATTTATGCATTTTATATGCGAAAACCAAAAGTGATGGCATTAACTTATTTGTTTGTAGTGTTTATTATGGCAGTTGCTGCAGGCAGCTTGTTTATTATTAATATGTTTGTAAATTTTATGGAAGGCAGGTCATATTTTGCATTAACTGTGCCTTTTATGCGAATGGTAACAATGGTAAATGTATTACTGCCACTTGCTTTTACTACAAATATACAAAGCATATTAACAGCATTAAAAAGCTTTAATCTGCCGCTTTTTATATATATTCCTGTAGCTGTAATGATAAGGTTTATTCCTGCATTTATAAGCGATATTAAACAGATTATAGAATCCCTTGCTACAAGGGGAGTAGATGTATCATTTACTTCTTTTTTTAAACATCCTTTACTTATGGGGCGTTATCTTTTTATGCCTTTATTATTCAGGTCATTAAGAGCATCAGAAGAACTTGGTATTGCTGCAGAATTAAAAGGTATTGGTCTTTCTGATAAAGTCCGTCCTTATAAAGCTCTTAACTTTACAGCTAATGATATGTTTTTAGTAATATGCTTTATATGCATTATATTTGCAGCATTTATGATGCAGATACATATTGAAGTGCCAGAGTCCCTTAGGAGCTTACACAGATGATAGAGTTAATTAATGTAACCTACACTTATCCATATCAGGAAAAAAGTGCAGTGGAAAATATAAATTTAAAAATTAATGCTGGGGAAATAGTAGTATGCACTGGTTTAAGCGGCTGTGGAAAAACTACTCTTATCAGGCTTATTAATGGGCTTTGTCCACATTACTATAATGGAAAGCTGCAGGGGCAGGTAAAAATATGCGGTGAAGATACAAAAGATAAAACAATAAGCAGTATTTCAAGGCTTGCAGGCTCACTTTTTCAAGACCCAGAACAGCAGTTTTTTGCATTAAATGTAGATGATGAACTTGCATTTGCTCTTGAATGTAAAGGGGAAAGTCCTGAACAAATTAAATCAGATATTAATAAAACTGCAGCTGATTTTAAAATAACTAATATCCTTTCATCATCTGTTACAAGCCTTTCTGAAGGGCAGAAACAAAAAGTAGGGCTTGCAGGCATTATTCTGCAGAAAGTTAAAGTAGTTATTCTTGATGAGCCTACTGCTAATTTAGATGTGGAATCAACTAATGAATTAGCAGAAAAATTAAATGAATTAAAGAAAAAAGGATATGCAGTATTAATTGTAGACCACAGACTTTACTGGACTAAAAATATTGCAGATAGATATATCGTTATGTCTAAAGGAAAAATAATAAAAGAAGGTTCTTTTGATATATTACTGGATAATAATTTCAGAAAAGAATATGGACTTCGCAGTATAGATATTAAAGATACTAGAAACAGTTTAGCAGATTGTTCGATAAGCGAAAATGTATGTTTAAATATTGAAAATATGTCTTTTAATTATAAAGGGAAACATAAAATATTTGATAATGTATCTTTTACTATACCTTATGGAGTTACTGCCATATTAGGTCATAATGGAGCAGGCAAAACTACTCTTGCAAGGCTTATAACAGGGCTTAATAAAATAACTTCTGGAAAAATATTATTAAATAATAAAGTTACAGATAAAAAGATATTACAGTCAAATGCTTCTCTTGTGCTGCAAAATGCTGATTTTCAGCTTTATATGCGTTCCTGCTTTGAAGAAGTATATACAAGTATAGATATAGCTCATAAGAAAATGAAATCAGATGAAAAAGTTAAAATGACAGAATATATATTAGAGCAGTTTGGACTTATTCATTTAAAAGACAGACATCCACAGTCACTTTCTGGCGGTGAAAAACAAAGGCTTGTAATAGCATGTGCAGTGGCTAAAAAACCAGATGTGATTATTTTAGATGAACCAACAAGCGGACTAGACGGCAGAAATATGCAGAAAGTGGCAGATATTTTAAATGATATGGCAGAAAAAGGTGCGGCTGTTATAGTGATTACTCACGATTTAGAACTAATTAATAAAGTATGCAGGTTTGCTTTAAAGCTGCCTGTTGAAAATAAAAATATTACACAAAAAGCAGTATAAAATAAGGAGATATAAATGAACAATTTTGAAGAACAAAATAACAATATGCAAAAGCCAGATATGGCAGGTATGCCTTTTAAATATGATAAGGAAGAAGAAGTTATTGAAGAAAAAGTTTTAGGATTTAATAAATTAAAAGAAGATTTACCTATACTTATGCAGGAAAAGAAACCTTTTACTATCTCTAATTTTGCAGCAATGTATGGAGTTAGTGATTTAGAAGTATGCCAAGCAATGCCTAAAAATATGCGCTCTATTACTGATGGCAGTAATTTTGAAACAGTATGGGAAGAATTAGCCCAGTGGGAGAAAGCAACAGTTATTATTTTACACTTAGGCTCTGCTTTTGAAATATCAACTAAGTTAAATATAGGAGTATTTGGTCATGGTTACTATAACATTATGGGAGAAAGCCCTTTAGAAGGTCATATTAAAGCAGATGAAATCCATTCTATTGTATTTTCTACTATGCCTTTTATGGGACTTGAAAGCCTTTCAGTTTTATTTTTTGATAAAACAGGCAGGTTAATATTTTCAGTATATGCAGGCAGGCAGAACAGGCAGATAATTGAAAGTGTAAAAACTTCTTTTTATAAAATGAAAGATGAATATGCAGATAAAACAGTATGCAGAAAAAGCCTTGTTGTTTATTCATCATTAACAGGCAACACTAAAAAAGCAGCAGAAGCAGTGCAAAGTGTTATTCCAAACTGTGATATTGTATCTATTGATAATTTACCTGAAAATTTAAATGAATATTATTTTACAGCAATAGGCTACTGGGTAGATAGAGGTCTGCCTGATGCAAAAAGTAAAAAATTCATTAGGTCATTAAAAAATATGAATGTGGCTCTTTTTGGTACTCTTGGTGCATATCCTGATTCTCCACATGCTAAAGGCTGCATAAGAGACAGTGAAAATATGCTTAAAACTGCAGGGAACAATAATAATGTGCTTGGCAGTTTTTTATGTCTTGGAAAGATTGACCCTAAATTAATGGACTATATGGGTAAGTTTATGGGCGATACTCACCCTGTAACACCAGAAAGAAAAGCAAGACTCATGGAGGCTCAGACTCATCCTGATAATAATGATTTAGAAAATGCAAAAGCAGTATTTAAAGGCTTTGCAGAAAGGCTTGGTTTATAGTTATGGACATAGTATCTGTTTATCATCAGATAGGTTATGCTGGAGCAGCACTTATAATATGTGCCGCTTTGGCAGTATATATTGGACTTAAAACTTTTATATACTTACATATTGTATGGAAAGAGTTTAAAAAGAAATTTTTATGCTGCGAATTTAAAAATAAACAGGAAGTAACAGATGTATGCAGAGAAACTAAAAATCCGCTGATAGCTGTAATTAGTGATATTATAAATATTCATGCAGAACATTCTGAAGATATAAGAAGTGAAGTGGCATATCTTTTCCACAGAAATTTTGAACATGTTTCAAAATCTCTTACATGGCTTAGGCTGATATCTGTTATATCGCCGTTATTAGGTCTTTTAGGCACAGTTTTAGGTATGGTTGGAGTATTTCAGGTGATAGCATCAGTTGGCAACCCAGACTCTCAAGCCCTGGCAGGTGGGATATGGGAAGCAATGCTTACTACTGTTATGGGGCTGACTGTTGCTATCCCTGTACTTATTATTTACTACTATCTTATGCTGAAATTCAGAGCATTTAATTTAGAGGCTATAGAGCACAGCTACAGAGTTTTAGAAATATGTAAAAGAGAAAGTAAAAATCAGGTGTAATATGAAGTTTGATTTTGATGAAGATATAAATATAGATTTAACACCATTAATAGATGTTATTTTCATGCTTTTAATATTTTTTATTATGACAACTACATTTTCAAAACCTGTAATAGATGTGCTGCTTCCTGCATCCATTACAGCAGAAAAAGCAGAAGATAAAACAAAGGAAATAGCTGTAACTGTATCTAATAAGGGAGATATTTATTATAATGATAAAATTATCACTGTTTCAGAGCTTGAAACAGTATTAAAAAACAATCCGGATAAAATATTGAATATGTTTATAGATAAAACTGCACCATTTCAAGCATTTGTACATATTGTAGATGTGGCAAAAAAAGAAAGAAATGGCAGGTTTATTATAAGCACAGATACAGCAGAAAGGAAATAATACTATGGTATTTACTAAAGCCAAAAGAATATATACAGCATATAATTATTATGAAAGAGAAAAGCTGTATAAAAAAAGCAGCTTTATTTCATTATTAATTATAGCATTTGTTATAATTACTGCATTTATTGTATATATAATTATTAGTATGGCAGATGTTGTGGAAATACCAAAAACTTATTCATATACAGAAAAAGAAGAAATAAAAGAAGATTATAAAAATAATGAAATAAAAAACAGTAGACAAATTTTAGCAGATTACAGCGATTTTATAATTTATGCTGCCCCTGCTGTTAAAAAGGAGGAAATGAAAAAAGAAAAGGTTGAAAAAACAGAAGTAAAAAAGGCAGATAAAAAGGCAGCAAAAAAGCCTTTGCAAAAAGTACAGAATAAGCAAAAAACTTCTTTAGATACTGCAAAATCAGTGCAGAAAGAAGTTGCAGGAGGTGCAGTAAGTAATAGTGCAGCATTAAAAAACGAGATAGCTGCAAATATAGTGTATCAAATGGAAAGGTATAAAAAATATCCAAAACAGGCAAGAAGAATTAGTGCAGAAGGTATTGCAAAAGTAACATTTTCTGTAAATGCTGCTGGAGTTGTTTCAAGTGCAGATATATCTGATTCTTCAGGATATTATATACTGGATAGTGCAGCCTTGCAGGCAGCAGAAAAAATTATAGGAAGTAAAGTGGTAAATAATGAATCCTATAATAAATTATTACAGGTAACTGTTCCTGTAGATTTTTATTTAAATTAAATTTTTTTAAAAAGATATTGATAAAGAGTATCAATATCAAAAATAAAATAATATAGGTGGCGTATGAAAAAAATATTATTATTAATTTCTCTTTTAGCTTTTATTATTGCAGGCTGTGCAGAAGAAAGCAAAAATAATACTGGGGACACAGCTTCTGGTGGAGCAAGTGCAGAACAGCTTGCAAAAGTAGATGAGGCATTTACTAATGAATTTAAAAAATATGTAACAAATGATGACGGCTCAGCTTATACTGGCACATTTTCTACTAATTCAGATACAAATATTAAAAGTATTCTGCAGAATATTACAGGCAGAGGCGGTATGCCTGCAGCAGCTGGTATTGGGGAAATATCAAATGAAGAAGCTGCTGCTGCTATAGCAAAAACTATTACAGGTAAAACAATAAGTGCTCCTGTACTTTTATATTCTGCACTTGATAAAACAAGTAATGAGTTTATGGCTTCTGTTATGGAAGTATTTATGACTACTGATGGTATGACTTTAATCACTGAGTTAAAAAGAATAAGCAGTAATCAATCATCAATTATATCATTAGTTGATTCTATCCAAACTAAGTTAGGGCAGGCAGAAACAAGCGAAAATGCAAGAGCTAATATAGTATATCTTACTTCATCATTAATATCTTATTTAAAAAATAATGCAGCAAGTGGTATTGCAGGTATTAAAGAAGAATATGTTCTTCCTAATAATAAAGAAATGCATGATGAAATTGCACATGCTTTTATGGATCAGGGAGAATATACAAGTAATTATGTAAACTGGGATAAACCAACTACAGAATTTACTGTAATGCCTATACTTGCAAATGGCGGAAGTATGCCTGGAGCGATACAAACGATGATGGCTTTAATGCAGAAATTAACTGATATATTTGTAAAATACGGCTATGCAGAAAATACATCTGCTGGTATTCAGGACGAAGAAGCATTACAAACATTAGGTAATGATGAAATGATTTTTCCAGCTATGATTTTAGCAGGTTTAGATGGTTATATTAAAGATAGTGCAACTCAAAAATCAAAAAACAGAGCATTAGAGTTTTACAGAGCATTGGTAAATTCAGGCGGCACAAAACTTACTACATTCAACCCTGTGACAGATGCTGGATATGCAAATACTACAATTGTTCCAGTAATAATTACAGAATTAAAAAGTCATGGTGTAAATACTTATGATGAATTTAATCAGGATAATACAGCATTTACTGCAAATGTATTAAATATTTTCTTTAATGGTTCATCATTAACAGAAGCTGGACATACACTTATCACAAATTATAATTCTGCAGCACAAAATTTACCTAGTGCAGCTAATTAAGTTTATTTAATATTTAAGCAGACCCTTTAAACAGGGTCTGTAAAAATAATGAAAATTATACATTTCTTTTTTATTTATCATAGTGTTAATATATGCTGCAATCTTTCATAAGGCATTGTAATCTGAAAAATATTGACAACTATCCAGAGTTTCAATATATTTATATTATTGAATATAGATGGTAATAGTAGACCAAGCTAATAATGACTCATTAAATCCAAATTCTGATGGTATTGTATATAATGATTTTCTGCTTTCATACAGTGAGTTTGATGATGATTATGAAGAAGGTATAACAGCAGGCGTAACAGTAACAAGAAAGCCAACATCATATCCATTATTTTCTGAAACTAATGAAAGTATGGATTTTAGTTTAACTAAATATAATAAATAGGTGATGTATGAAAAAAGTAATATTTACATGTTTATTTTTATCTTTAACATTTAATTTGTATGCACAAACTGTGCCTTTTACTTTTAGTATTGAAAATATAGGCTCAGATAAAGGAAATATAGTAGTTGGTATATGCACTAATGCTGATGAATTTGCTGAAAGGGAGCCATGTAAATATTCTTTTTCAATGCCTGCTAAAAAAGGCACTATTACTCAGCAGATTAATATTGCTAAAGGAAAGTACGGTATCATAGTATATCATGATGAAAATAGTAATAACAGGCTTGATATGGCTATGTTTGGTAAACCTACAGAAAGATATGGTTTTTCAAATAATAAATATGGTGCTTTTGGCTCAAAACCACCTTTTAAAGAAGCATTAATCAATGTTGATGGACATACAAGTGCTGTTATAAAATTAAGAAAATAAATTTATAAAATACTTATTAAAATAAAAATTATTATTGGAGAAAATTATATTTTATAATGAGGTGAGATAAAAAAACAGAATAGTGAGATAAGTATGTTGCAGGACTATGCAACTACTATACAATGACTATGCAATTTTTAAAAACTTAAAACGATTTTAACTTTTTTTCACGATTTTTATTTTTCCTTATCTCATCATTTGATTAAAAATTATCTCGTCATGATATAATATTTCGCCACTTCTTTTACCTGATTATAATATATAGTAGTTTTCTTAATATAAAAAATAATAAGAAAGCTATTCATAATAAAAAAGCCTGACAGCTTATACTGTCAGGCTGAATTTTTATATATGTGTTGAATATATTATTATTCTATAACAGCTAACTTATCGCCTATGGCAACTGTCTGGTTAGCTTCAACATATACATTTTGCACTATACCTGCTTTTGGTGCTTTTATTTGGTTTTCCATTTTCATAGCAACAAGTATAAGCAGAGGTTGACCTTCTTCTACTTCCTGACCTTCTTTTACCATAACTTGAGTTACAATACCCGGCATTTGTGATGCAATAACCTGTCTGCCTTGCAGACCTTTTGATACTCTGTCCCTTAAAACTTTTTTAAGTTCATCTAATATATCAATTTTAAAGTAGTCACCATTAACAAGGACATCATAAGATTCTCTATCATTATGAATATCAATTTCATAAGATTTATTATTAATGATAATAGAATATAAATTATGTCCTGTTCTTTGGAAATCAACTTCAATATCTTTATCATCTACACTTAAAACAAAAGCATTAACACCTACACATTTTATCTGCACAACAGATTCTTTGTCAAATCCTTCTGGTATAGCATAATATTTTGTTGCCGCTATATTACTGCATTTCATATAAAATCCCCCTTTTTAGAACCTGTTGGCAATCTTCTGCATTTTGCCATAGTGTTTCCATAAAGATTCACCTACTTCTGGCACAGTAGTAGCCTTTGCAGCTGCTTCCTGTTCTGAAATATACTGCATAAGTGCTGCTGCTACGATTGCAACAGTAGGGTCTAACTCTTTACGGCGTTTTAAATCTTCCTTATCAAATTTAGTGTCTATAAATGTTGTATCATAAATGCCACTTAAAAATGTAGAGTTTTTCATAACACGCTGATGAAATGGTATTGTTGTTTTAATACCTAATATTTTATATTCCAGCAGTGAGCGTTCCATATTTTGTATTGCTCTTTCACGATTTCTACCCCATGTAGTAAGTTTTGCAATCATTGGGTCATAGAAAAGTGGAACATTATATCCTTCATGAGCTGCATGGTCTACACGAACATTTCTTCCAGTAGGTGGTTCATGAACAGTAATAACACCAGGGGATGGAATAAAGCCATTTTCTGGGTCTTCTGCATATATACGGCATTCAATAGCATGTCCTTGTTTAATAATTTCATCCTGTTTGTATGGCAGCACATCTCCATTTGCAACAGAAATCATATCACGAACCAAGTCAACACCAGTAATCATTTCTGTAACTGGGTGTTCTACCTGCAGCCTTGTATTCATTTCAAGGAAGTAGAAGTTTTGGTTTTTATCAACCATATATTCAAGTGTTCCAGCACTGTAATAGCCTATTTTTTTGCAGGCATTAACACTAACTTCAAGCATTTTCTGCCTTGTTTCTGGGCTGATATATGGTGATGGTGCTTCTTCTATAACTTTTTGGTGTCTTCTTTGGATAGAACATTCCCTGTCATATAAATGGATAACATTACCATATTTATCACCAATTACCTGCACTTCTACATGGTGTGGCTGCTCTACATATTTTTCAATATATACATCACCATTGCCAAAAGCTCTTTCTGCTTCTGAAACTGCCATATTAAACATATCTTCTAAATCTTCTCTTTTATGGACAAGTCTCATACCTTTACCGCCGCCGCCTGCAACAGCTTTAAGCATAATAGGAAAGCCAACACTATCTGCTGTTTTGTAAAGGTCATCAATATTTTTAATAGGGTCTTTTGTGCCGGGAACAATAGGAACTCCAGCATCAGACATAATTTTTCTTGCACCAGTTTTTGAACCCATATCTATAATATGCTGTGCAGATGGACCAATAAATACAACCCCTGCTTTTTCACATTCTTTTACAAAGTCAGAATTTTCTGATAAAAAGCCATATCCAGGATGAATTGCTGCACCTGTTTTTTTAGCAATTTCCAATATTTTTTCTGGTTTTAAATATGATGTATCTTCTTCATTATCTGATATACAGTAAGCTTCGTCAGCATATCTAACATGCGGAGCACCTCTATCAACATGAGTATAAACAGCAACAGTTTCAAGGCGAAGCATTTTTGCAGCACGGAATATCCTGATTGCTATTTCTCCACGGTTAGCAGCTAATACTTTTGTTATTTTTGCCATATTTCTCTCCTTAACCTAGAGTGGTATATTACCATGCTTACGAGGCAGGTTGCCTACACGCTTATTAGCAAGCATTTCAAATGCACGAATAAGTTTTGGTCTAGTAACTGCTGGCTCAATAATTTCATCTATATAGCCAAGTTCTGCAGCTCTGTATGGGTTTGCAAAAGTATCTCTGTATTCTTGAACAAGTTCTTTTTCTTTTACTGCAGGGTCACTTGCTTCTGCAATATCTTTGCGAGAAAGAATTTTAACAGCACCTTCTGGTCCCATAACTGCAACTTCAGCAGTAGGGTAGGCATAGTTAATATCACCTCTTAAATGTTTAGAGCTCATAACACAGTAAGCTCCGCCATATGCTTTTCTGGTAATTAATGTAACTTTTGGAACAGTAGCTTCAGCATAAGCATAAAGCAGTTTTGCTCCATGTCGTATTATACCGCCTTTTTCTTCACTTACGCCTGGCATAAATCCCGGAACATCTACAAATGTTAATAATGGAATATTGAAAGCATCACAAAAACGAACAAATCTGCCTGCTTTAACTGATGCATCAACATTTAAAGCACCAGCTAAAACTTGAGGCTGGTTAGCTACTATACCTATAGTTTTACCATTTAAGCGGGCATATCCTACAACTATATTTTTTGCAAAATCTTCATGGACTTCAAAGAAATGACCATCATCAACAATTTTTTTAATAACATCTTTCATATCATAAGGCATATTAGGATTATCTGGCACTATTGTTTCAAGATTAGGCTCTATTCTGTTTGCATCATCAATAGTTGCTTTAAATGGTGCTTCTTCCATATTATTCTGTGGTAAATAAGACATTAATTCTCTTATTTTTATTATACAATCAGTATCGTTTTCGGTTGCAAAATGAGCAACACCGCTAGTGCTGTTATGAACAGAACATCCGCCTAAATCTTCTTTTGTAACTTCTTCATTAGTAACTGTTTTGATAACATCTGGTCCAGTTAAAAACATATAACTTGTATCTTTTACCATAAAAATGAAATCAGTAAGAGCAGGGGAATAAACAGCACCACCAGCACATGGTCCCATAATTGCACTTATTTGAGGAATAACACCTGATGATAGAGTATTTCTTAGGAAAATATCAGTGTATCCAGCCAGTGATTGAATACCTTCTTGAATTCTGGCACCGCCTGAATCATTTAAGCCGATAACAGGAGCTCCCATATTAACAGCCATATCCATTACTTTGCATATTTTTTCTGCTAAAGTCTTCGATAAAGAGCCACCAAAAACTGTAAAATCTTGAGCAAATACAAAAACAGTTCTACCATTAATAAGACCTGTTCCTGTAACAACACCATCACCTAAATATTTTTGTTTTTCCATACCAAAATTTGTGCAACGGTGAGTAACAAATTTGTCAAATTCCATAAAAGTGCCCTTATCAAGAAGAAGGTCAATTCTTTCTCTGGCAGTAAGTTTACCAGCCTGATGTTGTTTTTCAATTCTTTGGATACCGCCGCCAAGTTCTGCTTGAGAAGACAGCTCCCTAAGTTTTTCAATTTTTTCCTTCATAGGCCATTACTCCTTAATGAATTTAGTTTATGATATATTCAACACCATAAAAAACAATATGTCAACCATAAAATAAGATAAAAAAAGTATTTTATAAGATTTGTTTTGCTTGAAAATTTAAGGCGGATATATTATATAACATAATTCTAAATAAGTAAATAAAATATTTTGGATATATATTCAGAGGTTTCTTAACTAACAGGACATATGTTACAGATTAGATAACAAATACCTTTTGT
>CAJUJZ010000044.1 GCA_910586745.1 uncultured Mucispirillum sp.
TTAATTTAAGATTTATTTTTTAATAAAACTGTAACATTTGTCCTGTTAGTTAAGAGTCAAACTTCACTGATTTTACATTTTGTGTTGACATCTTATTCTTTCTAATATACTATGCATTAATGAAATAAAAAGAGTATTAATATCTTTACACTAGGAGTTTTTTATGAAATATAATCTTATTGTAGGCGGAAATTCATACAATCAGCTGTCTTACAGTGAAATAATTTTATATATCAGAAAACTTGTATTAAATGAAGTGTCTATTGATTTTTCAATAGAATTAAAAAACTCCAATATGATAGAAGGTATTGATAAATTTATTAATGCAGGCAGCTTAAAAATACAAGTATTAAATTTTTCCTGTGTTAAGGGATTTTGCAGCTTTACAGGTCTTAATAATATATACTGCCATTGGTTTCAAAACCACTGCACTAAAGATTTGCATGTTTATTCCCCATGTTCTTTAATATTGATAAATGATATTTTTGATGACAAAATATATACAACAGCAAATATATTTTTTATTCTTGCAGCAGAATCAGAACTTATTGAAAAAATATGCACTCACTGCACAAGTAATGCTGTGCCGGCTGTGTATGATTTTTCTATATTTAAAAACATTATAGAATCTACTAAAAAAATGCGGTACCACAATAAAGCACGGCTTCCATTTAAGCTTGATATGTATGAAAAACGCTTTAGAAATAATATGAATGCACAAAAAGAACTGCTTATATCTTCAAGTTTTTAAATAACCATATTTGGCACGCTTTTTGATAATAAATTATTACAATATTACTTTTAAGGAGTGCGGCTATGGTTACTCAAAATATAAACAGAGCTTATCAAAGTAGTTTGTATAGTACTCATACAGAAAAAAATACAAATATTATTGCACAGGCACCATCAAATGATGAGTATGCAGTTGAAAAAGAAAGTTTAAGTACTGATACTTTATATCTTTCTACATCGCAGACTCCAAAAATACTTTCCACACCTACTAAAATTTATGTAGATAATGTAATAAATAATGCATTAGATAATATAGCCCGTGGCAATAATATAGAAGACAATAAACGAATTATCAGACTTTTCAGTAACCTTATTAAAGAAAATCCTGAAAATATTTTAAGAAAAGCTTATAATTTATAATTATAATAATTATGCAATATATAAAGAGCCTTTTTATATAATGATTTTATCTGTATTTAAAAATAATTTGAGTATATGTATTGAATGAAATTTGCAGTTTAAAAACACTACTAAAAAAACATTAATGCTGGACTAAGCACTTATGCAGTCCAACACTATATCAAATAAATCGTTTTTTCTAATAGGTTTCAGCAGTCTGCCGTTTGCTTCAGGCACTTGGTGGCTATCATCATTAAATGCGGAAACAACAATAATTGGAGTATCGCCTAATGCTCTAATCTGGCGGGCAAGCTCCATACCATCCATAACAGGCATCTGTAAATCAGTGATTACAATATCAGGATGTTCAACTTTATAAATATCTATAGCTTCAAGACCATTTGCAGCTACAAGAACCTGCTTAAATCGTCTTTTAAGAAGCGTAACAACAGAGTCTCTCATCATATCTTCATCTTCTACATAGAGAACTGTTACTTCTTTTAATTTTTCGTAACTCATATTTCCTTCTAAAAATATACCTAAATTATTCTAAATCTACTTAACTACTGGTTTGCCAGCACTTTCCCATGCAAGAATGCCACCTTTCATATTAGTAACATTAGTAAACCCGAGTTCTTCTAATATTTCAGCAGAAGCAAGGCTTCTCTTGCCTGAACGGCAATAAACAATGTATGGTTTGTTTTTGTCTTTAAATTCCGCTTCTATTCTTGTTTCAAAATCATCATTGTAGTAATCAAAATTAAAAGCACCTTTAATATGTCCAGCATCATATTCTTCTTTTGTTCTAACATCGATTACTGTATATTTTCCTGATTTGATAAGTTCCTCAACTTTTGCAACATCTTCATTTTTGATTTCTGCAAAAGCAAATGCAGGAATAAGTAATGCAATTACCATAAATAGTCTGAAAAATAATGATTTTCCTTTCATAAATCACCTCGTCCTTTTGTATTAATTTATAGTATTATAGTATTATATTATTAAAATAGTTTCAAGGCTTATATTTGTTTTTTTAATATTAATTTTACACCATCAAGCAAAGTGTCTGCGATTTTATCAGGCTTAACTTCCCAATTGTGAGATTTATTAATTAAATCGCCTTTTCCATAACCTGTTTTTACCATTATGGTTTTACAGCCTGATTTATACCCAGCCATAATATCTGAATGTTTATCACCTATAAAATACATTCTGCTTTTATCTATCTGTAAATCTTTTAATGCCATATCAATAAGTCCAGTTTCAGGCTTTCTGCAGGAACATACTGACTTATATTTCTCCACTTTAGCATTTGGGTCATGGGGACAGAAATATACTGCATCAATTACAGCACCCTGCTTTTTTAAGTCCTGCACCATTTTATTATGTATCTCTGATAATGTTTTCTCGCTGAAAAAACCTCTTGCAAGCCCTGACTGGTTAGTAATCACTACAACTAGAAAGCCATTTATATTCAACATCCTAATTGCTTGAGCTGCATATGGATACATAACAAAATTATCAATATCATTAATATATCCTGCATCATAATTTATAGTGCCGTCTCTGTCTAAAAATACAACAGGTTTTAATTCAGCCATTATCTACTCTCCTTATAAACATGATTACTCATTGTGCCGTCTTCTAATTCCACCCTTTTAAAACGCCTGTGGATTAAATACCACTGCTCAGGATACTGTCTAAAAACTTCTTCATAAACTTTGTTTATATCTTCTGCAATTTTTACTATTCTTTCTTTTGGTTTTAAATTTTTATCTGGGTACACAGGACCTTTTAAAATAACTTTTGTATTAAATCCATCATAAAGTCCAAAGAAAAATACTATAGGGTAATTTTTTCTAGCACAAAGAGCAGGAATACCAGCTATAACAGGCACTTTATAACCGCAGAAATTTGCATTTATACAGTCTTTTGCAGTAGCTGTATGGTCTATATATACTCCAGGTATACATCCATCATTTATATATGATGAAAGTTTTTCCATAGCACCCCTGTGAGTGACATATTTTACTCTGTCAAAGGTTCTAAGTTCATCTAATATCTTATCTAGTGCTGCATTTTTTGTAGAACGGCCAATAGTTATTACTTGAGTATCCAGTGCCTGTGGAACAATAGTTGCAAGCAGGCTCCATGTACCAAAATGACCACCAACAAATACAAACTTATTATCTTCATTTTTTACTTTTTCATATACCTGCCTGCCCTCTATGGTAACATGATTTTTAATATAATCATCACCAATCCTGTGAGCATAAAAAATATCAAGATAAGCCATAAATGTATAATCAAATGATTTTCTTGCTGTTTTATATGGGTCTTTTGCACCTAAGATTTTTGCATTTGTTGCTGCCACATGACGCCTGTCTTTTGATAAATGCCACAGACAGAAAGCCATAAATTTTGCCATACCATGCAGAACTTTCCTTGGAGTGTGATTTAAAAGTATAACTAATGGTTTTAATATATAATAAAGTATCATTTTAACTTCCTTGTTTGATTACTGCATTAATAGTATCTGTTATTGTAAATACTGTATCTTGATTAATTTTATCTATTCTATTAAAAAAATCAATAAAATTATTATTTTCTTCAAGTCTAAGCAAAAATTGCAATGCTTCTTCCTTATTATTTATGACAGTAACCAGTCCAAACTCTTTTGCCTCATCAAATATTTCCTTAAAAGAAAACATATATTTACCAACTGATACAGTTTTTTCAAACTGCAGTGCTTCATATATATTATGACCGCCAATCTTTTTTAAAGAACCGCCTATAAATATTTTATCTGCTGAAATATAAAGCCCTTCTAAAAGTCCAAATACATCAATAATTATTACTTGTTGTGAAAAATCATGTTCAGAATAAAGGCAGGCACTATACCCATGCTTTTCAACCATTTCTTTTATTTCTGCACTTCTTTCTATATGACGAGGTACAAAAATTAATTTATCAAAGCCTTCCATTTTGCCATCAAACCAGGAAAGAATTATTTCTTCTTCTCCCTTATGGGTAGATGCTGCTAAGAAAAATTTTACATTTTCAAGCTCTTTTATAGTTTTTACACTGTCTTTTAACTTTCTTTCCTGAAATTTAATATTACCTGCTGTTATAATTTTACTGCTTTTACCTGATATATGTGCAAACCTTTCTTCGTCAAGCTCACTTTTAGTCATAATTGCACTAAATCTTTTAAGTACACTTTTAAAAATAAACTTAAATCTTTTATATGTTTTATAAGTTTTATCAGATATTCTACCATTTATAAGAAATACTGGCACTTGGTTTGATGCAGTAAAAATAAGATTTGGCCATAATTCTGTATCAACTATTACTAATACAGATACGCTCATATATGATATAATCATACTAACTGCTCTTGAATTTTCAATAGGAAGTAAAAATGCCTTATCAGCCTTTATATAATCTATTGCCACCTGTCTACCTGTTGCTGTCATTGTAGATATAACAATACTTATATCTTTATTATCCTGCCTTAAAGTATCTGCAATTTTTTTTATACTTTTTACTTCTCCAACACTGGCACAGTGAAACCATACAGATTTAACTGGTTTAAAATCATCAATACGGATAAAACCAAACCTTTCCCAGTAGTGCTGATGTTTATTTTTCTTACGAAGTATAAAATAACCAGCAATACTTAATACAGGTGTTAGAATAATAAGTATAAAATTATATATAAAAAGCAAAATCCGCATATTTCACCATATTTTTAAAGAAACTCACTGTATACTTCATTTGTTCTCTGCATCATAAATTTCTGCAGTCTCTCTGTATCTTCTTTTAATGCTTCTTCATCTTTATCTTCGCTTACATAAAATGCATCAGAATACCATACTTCAACTTTTGCAAAGGGTTTAGGGAAAATAAACTTATCCCAGCTGTTAAATCTGATAAAGCTGTCAGTTTTTAATGTAACTGCATATATTTCATTGTCAAGACATTTTGCAATAAAGACTGCACCGCTTTTTACTTCATGGCGTGGGCCTTTTGGACCGTCAACGGTAATAGCTGCCGCAATATTATGTGTTCTACATAATTTCACAAGCTTCATAGCAGCTTTAATACCACCACGGGTAGACGAACCTCTTGCAAGCTTATAGCCCCACTTTTCTAATATATATGCTATCAAATCTCCATCTTTTGAATCAGATGCTATTGTTGCAAGACTGTCTTTATAATGACTGAATGATAATGGAAGTAAAGAATCATGCCATAATACAAGTACAGGGCGTTTACCCTTTTTTCTGCTTTTATCATAAGCTTCTTTATTAATATTTCTTATTCTCCATGTTTTTAGAAGTGCAGTGCCTAAATAATATGTAACTGCATAACCTATTCTGCGACTTACTTTCATATTTTACCTTAAAAA
The DNA here is from genome assembly GCA_910586745.1 of uncultured Mucispirillum sp. Classification (GTDB taxonomy): domain Bacteria; phylum Chrysiogenota; class Deferribacteres; order Deferribacterales; family Mucispirillaceae; genus Mucispirillum. The sequence goes on from CAJUJZ010000044.1 coordinate 5,543, forward strand.
TTATTTATACTATTTTATTATAATATTTTTAATAAATAAAGTAAATTTGTAAAAAATATTCAAAAAAATAATATAACAGTTTGACATATTACTTATACTTTTTTATGATATGGTAAAATTTACTGATGATTTATTATAAATTATTTTGAGGTTAGAATGGAGCATAATAATAATTCTATACAGGCAACAACAGTTGTTGCAATCAGAAAAGGCGAACATGTTGCAATGGCAGCAGATGGTCAGGTGACTTTTGGCAATATTGTTATGAAAGATAATGCCAGAAAAGTCCGCCGTTTAGCTGGAGGCAAAGTGCTCTGTGGATTTGCAGGTTCAGCAGCTGATGCTTTTACACTAATGGACAGATTTGAAGCAAAATTAAACAGCTATAATTTTAATCTTGAACGCTCTGCAGTAGAACTTGCAAAAGACTGGCGTAATGACAGATATCTTCGCAAACTTGAGGCTATGATGATAGTAGCAGATAAAACTGGAATGTATGTGGTTTCTGGAAATGGTGATGTTATAGACCCAGATGACGGCGTTACAGCTATCGGCTCTGGCGGTCCTTATGCACTTGCAGCAGGCAGAGCATTAGTAGAAAATACCGAACTTACAGTTCGCGAAATTGCTGAAAAAGCTATAAATATCGCAGGCAGTATATGTATATATACTAACAAAAATATTATTATAGAAGAAATATAAATTAAGGAGAAGTAAATGGCAGAAGAGCTTACACCAAAGACAATTGTAGATGAGCTTGATAAATATATAGTTGGGCAGAAAAATGCAAAAAAAGCAGTGGCAGTAGCTTTAAGAAACAGATGGAGAAGGCTGCAGCTGACTGCAAAAATTCAAGAAGATATTACACCTAAAAATATTATTATGATAGGTTCAACAGGGGTTGGTAAAACAGAAATAGCAAGAAGACTTGCACGCCTTACTAAATCACCATTTTTAAAAGTAGAAGCCAGCAAATATACAGAAGTAGGATATGTGGGCAGAGATGTAGAATCTATGATTAGAGATTTAGTAGAGATTGGCGTAAATATGGTGCGTTCTGAACAGAAAGAACTGCATATTGAAAAAGCTAAATCTTTAGTAGAAGAAAGAATTTTAGATATTTTACTTCCACCTAAGCCTATGACTTATTCAATGGAAGGACACGAAAGTACTGGCAAAGAATCAAGAGATAAAATGAAAGAAAAATTAGCAGCCGGGGAGCTTGATGACAGATTTATAGAAATAGATGTTGATGAGCCAACACCACATATAGAAGTGCTTACAAATGCAGGTTTTCAGGATATGGGTGTAGATTTAAATGATATGATGAAAAATATGTTCCCAAATAAAAAGAAAAAACGCAAAATGAAAATCAGTGAAGCAAGGGGCATATTAGAAGTACAGGAATTAAACAGGCTTATTGATATGGACGATGTTAAAAACACTGCTTTAAAAAGAGTGGAACAGTCTGGCATAGTTTTCCTTGATGAGATAGATAAAATATGTTCATCAAGTACAGGAAATTCAAGAGGCGGTGATGTTTCAAGAGAAGGTGTGCAGAGAGATTTACTGCCTATTGTAGAAGGCTCAACAATTAATACAAAATACGGCATAGTAAAAACTGACCATATATTATTTATTGCTGCAGGTGCTTTCTCTATGGCTAAACCATCAGATTTAATACCTGAACTGCAGGGCCGTTTCCCTATAAGAGTAGAACTTGATGCTCTTACTAAGGAAGACTTCCTTCGTATTTTAAAAGAGCCTGAAAATGCGATTACAAAACAGTATGCAGCACTTTTAAAAGCTGATAATGTTACAATCACTTATACTGATGACGGCATAGATGCTATTGCAGATATTGCCTGCACAGTAAATACTTCTAATGAAAATATAGGTGCAAGAAGACTTCATACTATTATGGAAAAGTTATTAGAAGATATCGCTTTTGAAACACCAGAAAATGTAACTGGTGAAATTATTATTAATGCAGAATATGTGCAGTCTAAACTTAAAGAAATAAGTACAAACTTAGATTTGAGCAGGTATATTTTATAATGTATATAAGCGGGTTAATATTTTAACCCGCTTTGTTATTTCAATAAACCTTATGGACAACATCCAACAATATTTTAATAAACTGGTAATTTATATTGATAAACAAAGATATAAATTTTATCTATTTAAGCATAAAAAAAGCTGAGTATAAACCCAGCCTTAAATAACTACTTATTTAAATTTTATACTGGTTTTGCACCTTTTGATTCAAGGTATGCACCAAGTTTTGTATCTATTTTCATAATATGGTCTGATAGCCAGTCTTTTAAAAACTCAAGCACATTTACGCCCATAATATCTTCACCTGAATCATACCTGCTTTCAAGTTTTTTGATTTCTGCAATAAAATCTTTATGAAGTTTCATATGGCTTTCTTTATCTGGATAGTTATATTCTGTCATCATTTTATTTTCAAAACCAAAGTGCCATACAGTATAATCAACTAAATCTTTTAATACTTTACCTAGTTTTTCTCTTGATGAGCCAGAAGAAAGTGAGTTATATACTGCATTAATTAAATCAATCCATCTAATGTGTTGTTCATCTATTGCATTATAGCCTACTGATAATGCAGAAGTGAATGTCATAAACTGACCTTCACCTGCAGAGTAGTCTTTTGAACTTTCTTTCATTTCTACAGCAATGTTATCAAGATTATTACCAAGTTTCTGGCTTTCAAGAGTTCTGTTTAATGCAACACCTGTTTCTTCATATACTCTTTCAATAGATTTTGTAATATTACCAATACCTTCATACTGGTCATTCATTGATTTTACAATATTTTTTGTAATATCAAGCATACCATTAGTTTCATCACGGATATCTATAACTATTGCACCAGTATCCATTGTAATACCAATAGCTTCTTTTACCTGATCAGCATTTATATTAACCTGAGATGATATCTCTGATGTTCTTGAGTGAAGTTTATCTACTACCTTTTCTATTTCTGCAGTAAATGATGTAGTTTTTTCTGCCAGTTTTCTTACTTCATCTGCAACTACTGCAAACCCTCTGCCTGATTCACCTGCTCTTGCAGCTTCAATTGCAGCATTTAATGCTAAAAGGTTTGTCTGGTCTGCAATGTCTGTAATATTTCCAATACTTTGTTTAATATCATTAGAATAAATTACAAAATCGCCCATTGTAGCAACAATAGAGTCAACTGTTTCCTGTATCTGCTGCATTTTTAAGATATTTGTTTCCATAGCTGTTCCAGCCTGACTTGTTTTTGCAAGACAGAGTTCTGCAGCTTTTTGAGAATCATCACATATTTCCTTAACATGCTCTGCTGTCCTTTGTAAATCATGAACTTCTTCGCTGACTGTTCCTAAACTTTGATTAACAGTCATCACATTATCATGAAGGTTTGTCTGCACAGATGTTAAGTCCCCTGCAGCTGAAGCAACACGCACTTGTGCATTTCTAAAATTTGCTCCTAATGCACATAGTTTATTACTTAATTCATGGATATGTTTACCTATATAAGTAAAACGACCAGTAGTCTGTGGCGGCTGAGTTGGACAGCTTACCAGTGCTATATCAATATAGTTATTTAACACTTTCATTTGTTTGTAAAAAATTGCATCTTTTGCTACATTTATTGCTACAGAAAGAACAAATATTATAAAAGCACCTATTCCTGCATGAGAATTTGTAACTAATGATAATATTATTGTTATTATTAAAGCAATAACTGTATAAATAATACTTAGCGTTTTCATCTTACAACTCCTTATAACGCACAATAAAAATTATGATATTGCTGTGGCACTTATTGATGCCAGTTTTATACCTTTTAATGCTTTTATTTTATAATAAAGTGATTTTACAAGACTACTTTCTCCACGAATGGCAAGTATTTCAAGACATGTATCATGGTCTAAATGGATATGCTGCATGGATATAATTAAATCATGACTGTCATGCTGCACTTCTAAAAGTTTAGAAACTAAATCTTTATTATGGTGGCTGTATAAGAATGTTACAGCACCAGCAAGCACACCATCAGCATTAATAATATCTGCTTCAACATACTCTTTAATTAAATCTGATATTGCTTTTGAGCGTGTTTCATAAGACTGATCTTTTATCTGCTTATCAAATAACTCCAGCAAATCTTTATCAAGAGATACCCCAAATCTGGTTAATTCTGACATCTTTATCTCACTTATACATTTGAAATCAGTTTGACAGACTACTCTTATTTTTTGTTATAATCAAGTTTTTTTTAAATATCTTTACTTAAATAATCCATATTTAAGAAAGTTCATTATTTTTCTGCAACAGGCAAAGCTTTTATCTATTTTGAATATATACCTAAAACTAAATCTGTTTTAAGAATATGATTAATAAGCCATTTTTTAAGAAATTCTAATATATTTACTATAGATATTTCCTCTACCTGTGATAATATTTCAAAAGTGCTGGAATGAAGTTTATCAGCTGCTTTTTCTATTTCTGCAGTAAATTATATAGTTTTTTCTGTCAGTTTTCTAACTTTATCTGCCCATATATAATAATCTTTTATTCAGATAATTTCAACCTTTTTTATCTTTTTTAGAAAAATTGTGTAAATAACATATAAAAACTTGATTTTATGGAACAAAAAATATACTATAGTATCTTTGATTATATAAAGCAACAGGAGCAGCAATGTTTAAAGATTTAATAGAAAAACTATTTACACCAAGCCCAGATAAAATATTTAAAAAATTACAACCATTAATCAATAATATTTCAAGCCATGGAGAAAGGCTGAAATCTCTCAATAATGATACTCTTTTTAATCAAACTGTTATTTTCAGAAAAAGACTTGCTGAAGGGGAAAGTTTAAATGATATTCTTCCAGAAGCTTTTGCAACAGTTAGAGAAGTAAGTGATAGAATATTAAATATGCGTCATTTTGATGTGCAGCTTATGGGTGGCTATGTTCTCCATTCTGGTAAAATATCTGAAATGAAAACTGGTGAAGGTAAAACATTAGTTGCGACACTTCCTATGTACTTAAATGCTATTGAAGGAAAAGGTGCTCACCTTGTTACTGTAAACGATTATCTTGCACGCCGTGACGCTTCCTGGATGGCTCCAATATATTTAGCTCTTGGTCTTTCTGTTGGTATTATCCAAAGTGATGCATCTAAACAGGCAGTATGGGATGATAAAGAAAATTGGACGATTAAACTTATTGATATTTCAAGAAAACAAGCTTATGCCTGCGATATTACTTACGGTACAAATAATGAGTTTGGCTTTGACTATTTAAGAGATAATATGAAATATGATTTATCTGAATATGTCCAAAGAGAACTGCATTATGCTATTGTGGACGAAGTAGACTCTATCTTAATAGATGAAGCAAGAACACCGCTTATTATTTCAGGCCCTACAAATAATACTACTGATAACTATTATGCAGTTAATAATATTGTTAAGCTTTTACAGCCAGAAATACATTATACTATTGATGAAAAAAGAAAATCTGCTGATTTAACAGATGAAGGTATTAACTTTGTAGAAGCTGGCTTAAAAGTGGGCAACCTTTACGATATTCAGAATGTAGACACACTTCATTTTGTAAATAATGCATTAAAAGCCCATGCAGTATATAAACTTGATGTAGATTATGTTGTGCAGAATGGAGAAGTTATTATTGTTGATGAATTTACAGGCAGGCTTATGCCAGGCAGAAGATATTCTGACGGACTTCATCAGGCATTAGAAGCAAAAGAAGGGGTTCAGGTGCAGAATGAAAACCAAACTTATGCTTCTATCACTTTCCAAAATTACTTTAGAATGTATGCAAAGCTTTCTGGTATGACAGGGACAGCCTTAACAGAAGCTAATGAGTTTAAAAGTATCTATGATTTAGAAGTTGTTCCTGTTCCAACACACAGAAAAGTCAACAGAATAGACAGACCTGATGTAATTTACAGAACTGCTCAAGAAAAATATGAAGCTATAGTTAAAGTTATAGGAGAACTGCATAAAAAGGGACAGCCTGTTCTTGTGGGAACTATCTCTATTGAAAAAAGTGAACTGCTCTCCCATATGCTGCAAAAAGCAAAAATTAAACATGAAGTTTTAAATGCTAAAAACCATGAAAGAGAAGCAGAAATAGTGGCTCATGCTGGTGAAGCAGGTGCTGTTACTATTGCAACAAATATGGCAGGTCGTGGTACAGATATTAAATTGGGTGAAGGTGTGCAGGAATTAGGCGGCTTATTTATTTTAGGTACAGAAAGACACGAATCTCGCCGTATTGATAATCAGCTGCGAGGAAGATCTGGCAGACAGGGCGATAATGGGGAAAGCAGGTTTTATCTCAGCACAGAAGATGACTTATTAAGAAAATTTGGTGCAGAAAAACTTTCTAAAATTATGAGTACTCTTGGTTTAAAACACGGAGAAGAAATAGAATCATCTCTTATTACTAAAACAATAGAAAGTGCACAGAAAAAAGTGGAAGCATTCCATTTTGAAATGCGTAAACATTTACTTGAATATGATAATGTGGCAAATGCTCAAAGAAAGGTGGTTTACAGCCTTAGAAGCCAGATATTGCAAGGCTCTGATATTGATAAGATTATCAGAGAATATGCAAGTGATGTTATAAGTGCACTGCTTGAAGATTTTATTACTCCGCAGAATCCAGATTATGAAAAAGCAGAAGAAATATTTGAAAGAATATTTGGTTTAAAAGCAGATTTATCGCAGGCTGATACAAAACATTTAGATATTGCTAAAAATGAATTAATAAGCCAATTTGCAGCAAAATTTATAGAAAGACAGCAGGAATTTAAAGGTCATTTTGAAGACTTTTCAAAATATATCCTTATTAATACTCTTGATAACAGATGGAAGCAGCATCTACTGCAAATGGACCATCTTCGTGACAGCGTAGGTTTAAGAGGATATGGCCAAAAAGATCCATTAATAGAATATAAAAGAGAAGCTTATGCTCTTTTTATTGATATGATGGATAAAATAAACAGAGAAACAGTTGAGCTTATTATGAAAGTGCAGATACAAATGCAGACTCCAGAAGAAGCTGCAGCAGAAAATGTACGCAGACTTAAACAGCTGCAGGCAGAAAACGATAAACAGTTAAAAGAAAAACGCTCACTTGAAAAAGAAGCTCAGAAAAAAGCTGTAACTGTTAAAAGAAATGCACCTAAAATAGGAAGAAATGACCCTTGTCCTTGCGGCAGCGGCAAAAAATATAAAAACTGTCATGGTGCTCAATAATAGTTCAGTTTAAAAGCTTTTAGTATTAAAGGTGAATTAATATAAACAGGTGATATATGAAAAAATTATTATTGTTACTTTTTACATTAGTATGCTTTACTGCTTTTGCAGAAGATAAAGATAATGCTGCTGACTATATGAAACAGTTATCTGCTGTTAAAAGCTTATCAGCAGAGTTTAAACAGGTCAATAACTTAAAAGATTACGGTGAAGATGTTTATGCAGGTAAAGTATATATAAATATGAAAGAAAAAGCTTTATGGGATTATATTGAGCCTTATTCAGCATGGTATCTTATAACTAATGAAACTATTGACCACTATGATGAAATAAATAACCAGCTTGTTAAAATGAAAGCAAAAGATTATAAAGAATATGCACTTTTGCAGGTATTAATGGATTTTTCTCAGCTTAGCAAAAGCTTTACCCATGAGCAGAAAGATAATACATTATACTTAAAACCAAAAAGCAATGCAGGTCTTGCTTATATTAATATTGTTTTTAAAGATGGTATAATATCAGAAATAAACAGTAAAGATAATGCAGGTAACTTAACGACTATAACTTTAAGTAAAGTAGAGATAGATAAAAAAATAAGCAGCTCATCTTTTAAAAAGAAACTGCCCAGCGATGTAAATGTGTTTAACCAGTAAAAAGGGAAAAAGAGCTAAAAATGTTAACCAAAATGAAACATAATATTACAAATATTAATAAACAAATTTTTATTGTGAATTTTTTATTTATACTAGCTGTCACAATTATATATAGTTTATCTGTAAATATCCCATTAATTAAACTAAATTATCCTAAAGAATATTTTATACTTGCACTCTTTATGTCAGTTGCTCGTGATTTCATTATATGGTTTATTGCATTTTTAAACAAATGGGTATTTGCAGCTTTCTCTTTTTTATCTTTTGTTGCTGGCTTCGGCTTAAAATATGTAAATGAATATTTAAATATGGGGCTTAATATTGGCACATTTGAAGTAATATTTTCTACAAATTTAGTTGAAGCAAAAGGAGTAATGAATAATACTCTAATCACTTATTTTATAACAGGTGCAGTAATCTCAATTATATTAACAGTATTAAGATTTAGATTAGTTAATAATAAACATAAAATGAATTATACTTTGGGGGGGGGGGAATACTGCTTATTGTTTCATTGATTCTGCTGTTTTTAGGTAAAATGCCTGAAAATTTTATGAAAACAGTAAAGTATGGTGCATCTGAAAAAGATATAATAAATGTTGGCAGAGGCTTTGACATAATGCCAGAAAAAATTTATGAAAATTTTTATCATCTTCTTAGAAATAAAGTCAAAATGAAATATATGATACATCAGAGAAGTAATATTAATATTAATGATGTAGTATATAACAAAAAAGAAGAACAGATAGTTATCTTTATATTAACAGACGCATTAAGAGCAGATCATACATCATTGTATGGATACAGCAGAGAAACAACACCATTTATGGAGCAATATGGGTTTATACCGTTTAATGATATGTATGCATGTGAAACATCTACAACTCGTTCTGTTCCATGCCTTTTAACAAGTATGAATAGAAACGAAGATTTTCTTACATATCTAACAAAACCATCAATATTTACAATATTTAAAGAAGCTGGTTTTTATACTGCTTTTATCTCTGCCCAAAGCTCAATTTCTACTTCTGATACTGGACAGAAAGTGGTTGCTGATGATGCTGATTATAGTTTTTTTAATGTAAATTTTGATGTTGAATATGATACAGACCTGCTGCCATATTTTGATAATGTTTTAAATAACAGCAGTAAAAGTAAATTAATAGTTATGCAGCTTAACGGAAGCCATTGGGATTATAATACAAGATTTAAGCCAGATGATGCAAAATGGAAACCACTTTGTGAAAATTTTGCCCTTGACTGCCCTGTTGAAAATTTAATTAATTCTTATGATAATACAGTCCTTGCAACAGATACATTTGTAAAAAATATAGTTGAAAGGGTAAAAGATAAAAATGCTGTAATCTATTTTTCATCAGACCATGGGCAGCTTCTAGGGGAAGGGGGACTTCGCCTGCATGCTCAAGGAAGATTAAATTTTAAAGAACTTGCTGCCGTTCCTTTTGCGGTATGGTATTCAGAAAAAGCAAAGCAATATATAAATATTGATACTATACTTTATAATAAGGATAAAATAACCACCCATGATATAATTTTTCATTCTATTTCATCATGTGCAGGTATAGAATCAAGCATTATAGATAAAAATTTAAGTATATGCTCTGAAAATTTAGCAGAAGCACCTAATGAATTTGAAAATTATATAAGCAAAAAAGCAGAGTAACATATTTAAGTATACAATATCAAAACTACCCGTTCAACGGGTAGTTTGCTCTTTGGCTGTAAGCAACTATCACCTG